>JAWSUQ010000172.1:0-6258 GCA_033549265.1 Bacillota bacterium | reverse complement strand
AGGTCGCTTGTAGAGACACTTGATCCCATCATCAAGCATATACAGATCCACCGAATATTACGTTTATTATAAAAGTAATTTACAGGGTTGTCAATAAATATATAGCCCCATTAAAAAATTAATATACTGATAGAATGATCACCCATGGTTCCCTTCCTTTTTGTAAAGCTATATTTAATTTTTATAGTTATTTAAGTTAATAATTAGCTTTCCCTCAGCCTTCCATTCATCCTTCTTCTCAGCAAGCATTCACTTACCTTTTCTTGTAATACGATAATATTTTCTCACCCTTGCACTATCTGCATATTTTATTAATTACTACTATTATTCCTCCCATTTAGGATATATATCGATTATCTATATATAGTCTTATATGTAGATGATCGATATATGTCAATAGGGATAACTTTAAAAAAATAAACGCCCAAAGGCGTTCAATAAAATACCGTTCCAATTTAATTCTCCTTCCATCCAGCTAAAGTTTTGGCATACTGAAATGGGGTCGTTTTTATTTTTTTAAGAAAGTGATCTGGAAGAACTCCCGCTCTTGCATCCACACCATAATTTAATTGCAGCTCTAGCAACCATATCTGTAGGTTTGAATCGAGGACAATATCTGCGGCCAAGTCCCCAAGGTGATGGCCTTGTTCTTCATACTTTTCCACTGCCTTTATTACCATTTGAGTCATCTCTTCTTCAATAGCTACTGCAGTTTCTGCATTTAAACTGAATATTTTATTTAATGCCTCTCTTCCTAGCATAGATGTTTCTCTACCCCTTTTATTTGTAATAATGCTCCCTTCAAAGGCAATCCTTGCCACTAATCCGGAGCAATTCCATTTTTTATTACCGTCACGTTGTAAAACCACTCTAAAATCTATGTGACGATTGTCAGACTTAAAATGAACTGCTTGCTGGATAATATAAGGTCTCTTAATCTTTTTGTCTAAAAAGATTGCAAGTTCTTGATAGTTTGCAAAATAGTATTTCTGCCCTTTATTATCAACTAAAGATACCCCTGATCCTTCTTTCGAAACCATCATTAAGCCTCTACCTTGTGATTTATCACATGGTTTAAGATAAATTGACTCATACTTGCTTAACAAGCGTTCTACCTGCTCATTTCCATTGAATTTCTCTGTATAAGGCAGGTGTTTTTTCAGAAAATCATCTCTTGATAATAGATTCCAAGTATTTAATTTGTCCAGATTGTACAAGTAGGAGTTGAATACTTTATTGCCAATTACCTTCTGAATACTACAAATTTTTTCTTGGCTCATTAAGGATCGATTAAATATTGCATTTGGCAAGGGAAATTTTCCATATTTCCATGCCTGTTTTGGTTTCTTATTGTTTGGTTGATAATAATAACCCTCTAATATGCCTGAATCAACATTTACCGATTGTTCAGCACAAACAAAAATTAAACCTTTGATTGAATTATATTCTAAAAACTTAGGAAGATATGAAACATATACTTTATTTAACAGATTTTTGTGCCTTCCTAATGCTACATAGGCAATTACAGGTCCAAGATAAATATGTCTTTTTGTCAATATACACTCATATTGAACGTTATTGGGGATTGTGTAAACCTTTGACAAATTGTTTGGTAGACCTATGGTATTTTTCACTTTAAAATCCTTTTTGAAAACAACATTTAGTTTTAACTTTAAAGCGCCAAAATGCAATGTTATTCTTTCAGGTCGTTTTAATTCTTCAAATATGTCTATGCTTAAAATTATTTCATTTGAGTTTAATGTGCTTAACCATAATATATTCATAGCTGCCTCCCGTTGTTTGAAATTATTTAATACAAACTAGTCAACCTTACCTATTGTATTTTATTGTTGATTTGTAATAGTTGTTACTCTTTAGTGCATTATTAGAAATATTGCATTCTTTAAAAGAATGTAACTACTGAAAGTACCTACAGCGTGTCTTTCTCATAGAATAGTTAATATAACAGTTATCTGGGGGAGTCTATGAAGCAGAATATAGCTAAGTTTTTTCCCAGCATCACCTTAAAAGATATTTTTGGTCCAAATTTGATCCTAAATTATAGAGCATCTTTTTCAAATTTCGGATGGTTGCCAAAGGATCAGGCACAGCTAGACTTTTATACAGGTTTACCTCTCACTATTGCTGGTGATATGCCTGTAATATGCAATAGCTCAGTAATTACAAAAGAGGTAATCTCATTAATAGAGAAGGGAAATCTGCCAATTGCTCCAACTCTTCATACCTACCGAGCGGAAACGGACTATAGGAATATTTTAAACAAGTTCATAAATGAAGATAAGAAGTTAGTATTTACTCACATTCACCCACCTAAGGAAGTAAAACGTAATGCATATTGGATCAATCCACAGCTAGTTGGGTTCCTAAATAATAAAAGTAGTTTGGAAAAACTAGTTCCTCAGGGCCATGCTCCACGAAGAATTATAATTCCTCCCCCCAAAATAGAGGAGGCCAGTTTATCATTTAGATTTCCCATGGTAGTTAAAGCTGCCACAGATGAACCAAATGGCGGGGGCTATGATGTATCAATATGTTATAACATTAACGATATTGAAAAGGCTAAGAATCATTTTATTGCTTGCAAAGAAGTTATTGTAGAGGAATATTTGGACATAGCGGAAAACTATTGTGTGCAATTTGCCAAGACCTTCTTGGGCCAAATTGTCTACCTTGGAACAACTGAACAGATAATTAACAAAAGTGGTCTTTATTTAGGAAACTGGATTATCAAAAACAAAAAACTACCAAATGAGGTAGTTGATTTGGGTCGATCCATTATGGAAACCGCTTCAAGATTAGGTTATATGGGGATCGCAGGGTTTGATATTGTAGTAACAAACGATAATAGAGTATTAGCCATTGATCTTAACTTTCGTATAAATGGATCTACAGCTGCTTTACTCCTTCATCAAAGCATCCTTCAAAATACACCTTTTAGCGTGCTCCTATTTCGCAGTTGGAAAACTAGTGCTAATTGGGAGAAATTTATTTACTTGACCAATATGGCGATAGATAATTTAAGACTAATACCCCTCGCTATTTATAATCCTAAATCAAGCCCTTACCCAAATGCTGCTCCTCTTTTATCAGGTATTTTGATTGGTTCGTCAAAGGAAGAGCTCTTAAAGAATGACTTCCTGCTTAATAAGAATAGACTATTGTAATATCTAAGAGAGAACTACTAAAACGTAGTCGATCTTTCTTAATAGAGGCCCTCTTAAATTCCAAAATAACAGGCTCTGTAATGCTCTACAGAGAGATATAGGAGGATATTCCTATGGAAACCCGTTATCACCTAGGTAAAAACGCCTACCCACTTGGAAATATCAGTAATTGGCTAACTGGTGATTTGGACGCTCATAAGGTATTAATGGGTAGACTAGCAAAATTAGCAGAGGATAATAGCAAAAAAATAAACATATTGTATGGATACAGGAGTTTAATAGAACAAAGAGCTTTAGTACATAGAATTTTTAAAACAAATAAGCACAAGGGATACTACCTGGGCAAAAAGGGATCGGTTTACAATGCTAAAGGTCAAATAGTGGTAGCTGCTCCCGGCAGAAGTAGGCATCAATACGGCCTGGCGGTAGATGTTAACACTGATTGGGTAATGGCACTAGACAATTCAATCTTAAAAAAATACGGCTTACATAAGCCTTTATCATATGAAAGTTGGCATATAGAGCCCATAGAGACACAGGGCCCTTTATAAACCCTGGCTATATTTTTTTATTCTCCGCAATACTCTTATTTTATCTTTTCCTTCTAGAGGAATAGGCTGGCAGTTGTTTTTATTCTTCAAAGAAGATATCGCACAAGGTATGACTTCGTTTGTTTCTTTTATTAAGACATCATCATTAAAGGTAAAAGTGTGCTGGTAGATAAAGGTATCTTTGTCTTTAAAATTTATTTGTCCTCCGAAGCAAAAATTTCCTAAACTATATATAATATTTTTATTTTTGTAATTTTCTATTCCTTGGATAACATGGGGATGATGCCCTAGTATTAAGTCAGCTCCATTATCAATTGCATAGTAGGCTATTTTCCTTTGTGAAGAAGTGGGATAATTGTTAAATTCTTTTCCCCAGTGAAAAGAGACTATTATTAGATTGGTATTTTCCCTCATATATGCTAAATCTTCTTTTAGTTTTTTTCTAATATCTAATTTAGGCCAGCAGATATATCCAAGGAATCCAACCTTCAGTCCTTTTATTTCTTCGATTAGTTTATTTTCATATTTAAATTCAGGAAAAACATCACTTCCAAAATATTTTAAGCCTGCTTTTTCTAAGTTTATTATGGTGTCTATATATCCAGCCTGCAAATAATCATATATATGATTATTTGCCACATTGACTACTTCCACACTGCCTTCATTAAGTATCTTAACATAGGACGGGTCCCCCTTAAAATTAAACCGCTTCTTCATCCTATTTGTTGTATTAGTTAAAGTAGTTTCTAAATTAGCAATTGTTAAATCATCTTTTTCAAAAATTGGCCTTACGTTTTTGAGAAAGAAGGAGTAATCCCTATTTACTTTTTCAAATATATAATTAAAAGAATTAAGATATGGATATTTTTCATCATTACCTATAGAACAATCGCCTACAGCATTTATAGTTATGCTCTTGATTTCATTGTTATCCATATTTTTTACACCTCCACTAATCTACATTAGGAAAACTGCTTTATTAGGTAGTTTGCTGTTTTATTCATTTTCATCCCACCAGAACCTTTAATAAGAATGGCGGTATTTGGCTCAATAGTCTTTAGTAAATACATGTTCATTTGGCTGCGATTGTTAAACATAAAGATACTTTCAGCTGGAAATCCAGCTTTATAAGCACCATTTCCTATATCCATAGCCTCATTTCCATAAGTGATAATCATATCTACCTTCTTCTGGAATAAATATGTTCCAACTTCGAGATGGCCTTTAGTACTATATTCACCTAACTCCAGCATGCTTCCTAACACAACTACTTTTCTTTTGTCTTTTCCCAATTCTTCTAGCACATTTATTGCTGCTTTGGCTGTTTCAGGGCTGGCATTATAGCTATCATCAATTATCAGCAGATCATTGGGAAGCTCAAATAGATTTAACCTTCCTTCAGGAATTTCATAATTATTTAATCCTAACCGCATTTCAGAAGGAGTAAATCTCAAATAGTGGGCAACTGCAATAGCAAATAGAGCATTCATTACGTTATGTTCACCAAAAGAAGGAATAAAAAAATCTTCAAGTTTCTCAGCTAATTTAACTTGAAATGTCATTCCTTGTTTGACATATTGTATATTAATTGCTTGATAATCGGCTTTATTGTTAATACCAACTGTAACAACTTTTCCTTTAAATTCTGTTGTCTGTAACAGCTTTGAGTTTTTATCGTCATTATTAACAACTAATACTCCTTCTGGGTTCATATATTTAATAAGTGTTGACTTTTTTTTGGCAGTAAGGTTAATAGAGTTTCCAAACGTACCAAAATGAGAGGAGCCTACATTGGTAATAATACTAATATTTGGTTGAATGAAGCGGCAATGTAATTTGCCTGTGACACTTCCACGCATCCCAAATTCTAATACTACAGCTTGGTGAAAAGGTTTTATCATTTGAGCATATTTTTTGGTATGGCAGTGAATGTTTCTGTTTTTTTGTGATTTAACAATCTGCCATCTTGTTTCTAATATTGAGGAAAGCATCTCTTTTGTCGTTGTTTTGCCTGCACTACCGCTTATTGCAATAGCTGGAAATTCAGGTATGAGCTGTTTCATTATAATAATTCACCTCATTTTGTTTTATAACCTTCTATATCATACTCTTGAAGTCCACACAGTGTTATAAGCAAAATACTATTTTCCAGCTCCTTTTTAAACTTTTCAATACAAAAACGAGGACCCCTGAAGGACCCTCGGTAAAAAAATTTATTAGTTTAAACAGAAATACTAGTTTCTTCTTTTATATAGGTAGATAACCTTAACAACCGTTGACTAATGATATAGCCTATTAAAAATAATACCCCTGCTAGTACATAAGTAGGTACTAGAGAAAATTGAACCTTTAGCCACCCAGCCAAACTCATGGTTATAACCATGGCACCTATAAAAATTGGGATTAAAATACCATTAACCCTTCCCACAAATTCCTCTTCTGTATTATTGAGAATTAAAGTATTGATTCCAATATGGAAACATGGCATAAACAATCCGTTAAAAAATTGTAAGGATAAGGTT
>JAWSUQ010000171.1:0-6312 GCA_033549265.1 Bacillota bacterium | reverse complement strand
ATAGTTTATGCTAGTAAGTACGGATGTACAGAAAGGTGTTCGAGAATTCTTTCGGAAAAGCTAATAGGAGAGGTTGACTTGTGTGACTTGCAAATATCAAAGATTGAAGATTTTTCAAAGTACGATAAAGTAATCATTGGCGGCTCAATTTATGCCGGTAAGGTTCGTAAAGAAGTTAGTAATTTTTGTTCTGCAAATCTAACTGTATTAAAAGAAAAAAGCCTTGGGCTCTTTGTATGCGGCATGTTAGAGGATCAAGCCGAAGTGGAACTAAATAACTCTTTTCCTTCTGAACTGATATCAATGGCTTTGGCTAAGGAATTTTTCGGAGGAGAATTCCAATTTAAAAAAATGAAAATTACAGACAAATTAATAGTAAAGATGGTCGCAAAAGCGGATAAGAGTCGTCCCAAAACTGACACCAGTAAAGATGTTTCGACTATTTCAGAACAAGCTATCACTAAATTTGCAGCTTTAATGAATAAATAGATTTGGGGGAGAGATTAATGTTGAATTTGGATGTTAAAAAGATTTTAATTATTAGCTAATCTTAAGTGTAGTGGTGTTGTTATATCAGTCCGGGCAACAAATAAGACAATACAAAGAAAATGTGACTCAAGGCATCGAACGAACAAAGGATATAGAACATGAAATTATAAAAGAAGAGGATATTATGCACCTTCCTTAACCAATACAAAAATATTTAAGATAGGTAGGTGTGATTGGTAAAGAAAAGTTAGTAATTTTCGGGTTAGCTTTAGAGGCGAAATGAAGATGGATAAAGATAAGGATTGTTCAAAGATTAAAGCACATCAATATAGTTTTTTCGGTCAAAGTATATCAAGGCAGTTTATATTAAATTAAACATGTCTGGGCAATGATATGTCCATTCTAGCACCAGTACTCTTATTGACCCGCGAATTACTTGGGAGCCGATCGATTCATTAACAGCTATATATTTTAATCAAGTTGGTCAATTAGTCAATTTTGTTTCTAATGATAGATATTACTTGGATGGTGATTAGTTAAAAAAGTAAGTTGGTCAACACCAATTTTAAATTATAAAAAGATGAATGGGTATAATCTTGCAGACTATGCTGAAGCTACTTGGAATTTACTTGAAGATGATTTACTTATGCCAAGTTTCATGATATCACGATTGAATATAACGTAGATACTTTAAAGTAAATTAAGAAGTAAACTAAGATGATTATTTTGAGTTTTACAGTAAATCAATGGTAATAACGCATGTCTGAAAATCTTTATATCTTAGTATGTAAGGGGGATTTAAGAGTGGAAAAAAAGAAGGACATAACTAGGCGACAATTTTTAGTTGCCGGTGCGGCTGTGACGTTGGCAACGTTAAGTGGCGGGTACGTAGCAACCAGAGGGCCGCAAATAGATTATTATGAGACTGCTGCTTCTGGTAATATAAGTACAGATCAAAGCAAGGTATTAGTTGCCTATGCTAGTCAATATGGAACTACCGGTGAGGTTGCTAGAGAGATAGCCAACACTTTTGTGAACCAGGGGGTAGAAGCTGATGTGAAATTGATAGAAAATGTCACTGACTTGTCCCAATATAATAATGTAATTGTTGGTTCATCTGTACGAATTGGCAAATGGTTACCGGAAGCCACTGAGTTTGTGGAAAACAATAAAAAGCAATTAAGCAAGCTCAATGTCGCTTATTTTTTAACTTCTTTGACTTTAGGCACCAGCCAAAAACAAGAAGAAAAAGACGAAATAGCGAAAATACTTGACGATATCCAGCAACAAATTCCAGAGGTGAAGCCTTTAGCTAAAGGTTTATTTGCCGGCGTGCTTGACTTCAGCAAACTGTCCCCAGCTATGAAAATGGGATTGAAAATAATGGGTAAGGTTGCAGACAAAGAAATGACTGAAGGGGATTATCGTGACTGGAAAGCCATTGGCACTTGGGCGAGAGAAGTTAAGCAAATAATGTCTTAAACTTTTCTTGAATTGTAAGTTAGTTCTTGTTTAGGTACACAAACTTAATCCTGTAAAATTTTAGGGGGTATATTTAATGAATAGAAATTACGACAAGAGTTTGTATATTCTCACGGTAATAATTATTTTTTTAGGTATTCTAGTATCATCAATCGGGCTTTTTTATACGACAGATGGTCGGCCATATGATATGGTTAACCAATTTGGTGACACCGTAAAAATATACGGTGATGGGTTATATGCGTATGATTCGCATTTTTATGCGCCTGTATTTCGAGGGGCAGATTTAACTATTTTATTTGTTGCCATTCCACTTCTAGTTGCTTCATTAATACTTGATTTAAAGAAGAGAACATTAAGAAACCGTTTATTATTACTATCTGGTATTTCTATTTTGGCCTATCATGCTGCAAGTATTGCCTTTGGTACAGTTTATAACATTTTACATTTGGCTTACATCTTATTTTTTTCGGCTAGTTTTTTTGGATTTATTCTGGCGTTAGCAAGTATAGATAAAAAACAGTTAATAGCAAGTATAAGTAATTCTCTTACAAATAAAGGAATGAATATCTTTTTAGCTATTACCGGAATAGCCTTGATTGCAGCTTGGATACCTGACATTATTAACTCAATATTTGTTGGTCGTCCTCCGATGGGAATCGATATTTATAATACTTCAGTTACGAATATTTTGGATATTGGTATCATTGGTCCCGCTACTCTTCTTTCTATATTTTTTATAAAAAGAGGAAATGGCATGGGATATGCATTAGCATCAATGTTATTAAGCCTATGTGTTTACATTGGGGTAATGGTTGTAAGCCAAACGATCTTTCAGGTGTGGGCTGGGATTGAGCTCCCTTTGCCGGTTTTAATTACGAAAGCAGCTAGTTTTGTTATACTTTCGGTTTTTGCACTTTACTTTGATATTAAATTATTTAAGAGTATACAAGTTTAGTTGACCAATACTATTCAGACTCCCTTTTTTTAGGGGGTCTTGATTTTTACGCAAAACAATGATTTCGCGTATTAGTATCATTTTTCTATCAAAACACACGTCGAGTGTGTAGAGAGGGAATAGGTTGATATCAAAGGGTGAAAAGGTTTTATAGTAAAATTTAAAGTATATTTTATATTTCCTCAGACTAATGGTTTGGGGGAATTTTTGTTAATGTAAATTTTTTTAACTATAATGTGTATACTTTTTTAAGGCTTAGTTGTTATATTAATGTAAGTTATTTAACTTACAGCAGCTGGCCGGCTTAGAATGCTGCGTAAAGGGCGGTGAATTATGGAAAATGAAACCTTAGAACAGCTCCTTCTAGATGAATTCAAAGTAGTTTTTAAATACCTAATAAAAATGGGTGCATCAAAAGAAGATGCTGAAGATATTGTCCAAGAGACTTTATATAAAGTGCTAAAAAATATTGATGCGGTACATCAAGATAGAATTCGTGCATGGCTTTTTAAGGTTGCAATTAACAGTTATTATAATCTATATAGCAAAAAGAAACGAAGCAGCGAGTATATTGGTACCTTGTCAAATATGGAGCTTTTTGCAGAAAGTGTAGAAGATCAAATAGTAAGCAAAGAACGTAATAATGAAATCTACGAAGCTTTGGACTTATTAAAACCATCCTACAAAAATTTACTGGTTTTAAAGTATTTCTTAAACTTACCTTATAAAGATATTGCAGATATTCTAGAAATGAGTGAATCCAATGTAAAAGTATATCTATACAGAGCACGAAATAAATTTAAGGAGATTTGGGAGGGATTATCTTGAGCAAGAATAAGATTAATCAAGAAGAGATAAAGGATGAAAAGGAACTGGATTTGATGTTTGATGACTTAAAAAACTCAAAATTAAAGAAGGCAGTAGCAAAAGCAAAATGGCACTCAATTCTGAGGAATATAATCATTAGTTTCCTAGTGTTAGGAGTTGTTATGATTGGTGGAACTATCATTAATCGGGGTATAGTAGATAAAATGTGGGTACCAGCACAAATCGCAACGGATAGTTTTAATGAAATTTCAGCTCCTAACCAATATATTGGTATGCATAGCAGATACCAGGGATTTCTAAGTGGAAGAAGTGAATATACGACCTTTAAAATAATTGAGGGCAAAGTAGTTTATACGGGTCATAATGAATATAACTACGGCCTTTTTAAAGACTATCAGGGCAATTGGATTGGTTCGGGATCACCGTTAATCCTGGGATCAAGTTGGGATGCTGGAGACTTGGAGCTACAGAGATATAATGAACTGGGTCAGAGAGAAATGGTATTCTTCTATCCCTTCCTTAATTATTCAGATTACAAGAATGATTTGCAATTACTTGATAATATTGTTTCTAATAAGGTTATGGAGATGGCATTGTCATTCGATAAAGATTACACTATGGAAGAAGTAAATAATATGCTTCCCCAAAATGTAACACTTTCATGGTATTGGGTAGATGACCTAAATGAACAGGAAAAAGAAGCTAGCAAGCCCCGAACAGTTGAGCAGCAGAAGCCTGATGGAACACCATATATAGTGGATTATCCGCCAAGGTTACGTTCCGAACAAACTGCCTATGGTATTAAGGCCTATAATACCAACGGGACGCCTGTGGAAGAACCGGAACAACATTTTATTTGGGCTTTGAAAAACGGCATGAAATATGACACAAGATTTAAGAGTGAGTTTGAGCGAGTGTTTCAAAATGTAGCAGGTAAGGACGGCGAAATAACTAAAGAGGACTTTCGGGTTTTAGGGGTTGTGGTTACGGGTGACACTGAAAGTTTAAAAAACCTTCGGGACCTGCCATTTATTAGGGCTGAATCATTAGGGGTTATAACGGATAAATATTAGATTAGCACGACTTCAAGAAAAACGCCCCCTTAACTTCTAGGGGGTCTTACTTTTTTTGCAAAATTATAATTCCGTATCAGTATCATCTTTCTATCAAAACACATGTGGAATATATGGGGGAATGGAATAAGAATTCCAAATGGTGAAAGAAGAGTTTTAGGCTAAATTTAAGGTGCATTTATGTGCCCTCAGACTAATGTACTGGGGGAACTTTTCATGTGGGGGGTCATACCTTTTCTCAGGAATAAATGCACAAAAGGTAGAAAATTTTGCGTGTAGTATGGTATAATTCGGCTGACAACCCCTCTGAGAGAGTGGAAAGCTTTAAACTACAGAAAACACTTAGGGAGATTGGTGTATGAATCTATCAATTGTAAAGAAGGATTTTAAGAGGAATAAAACCATTAACATTTCACTATTGTTATTTATTGTATTAGCTGCATTTCTAATGTCGGTAGGAACGATGATAACTATACAACTGTTTGGGTCAATTGACGCCATGTATAAGATTGCTAAACCGCCTCACTTCATGCAGATGCATATGGGGAACTTAGACCAAAAGGAAATAGATAAATTTGCTGAAAGCGTTGACTATGTTCAGGATTGGCAGACGGTTGAGATGGTGAACATCTACGGTGGGAACATCTCGGTAACCAAATCTGATGGCACATTCTTTTCAATGTCAGACAGCCTTTTGGACATTGGATTGGTAAAACAAAATCAAGAATATGATCTCTTGCTTGACATGGAAAACAAACCAGTTTATCCCTCACAAGGAGAAATTGGTGTACCAATCATCGTGTTAGATCGTTATGACATAAAGATTGGAGATACCTTGACAATTAAAGATGCGGAATATTCTAAAGATTTTGTAGTTTCTTCCTATATTCGTGACTCGCAAATGAACTCAACTTTAACTTCATCCACAAGATTTTTGATAAATGAGGAAGATCATAATAATTTGAAAGCAAATACCGGAAAAGTTGAGTATTTGATAGAATTTTATTTTATTGACACATCTCAGGCAACAGAATTTCAGACTGCATATGAAAATGCAGGCATGCCTGCAAACGGACAGGGGATTACCTATGCAATTATTAAACTAGTAAGTGGTCTTTCAGATATTATTATGGTGGTTGTAATTATCTTGGTCAGTTTCTTTGTAATCTTTGTGGTGTTTCTTTGTTTAAGATTTACAATTTTAACTGCACTGGAAGAGGAAATAAAGTCAATAGGAGCTATGAGGGCTATCGGTATGTCTCACCCTGATATTAGGCAGATTTATATGACAAAATATAAGGTGTTGGCAATTGCGGGATGTATTATAGGATACATCATTTCCATATTGGTAAATAGATTCTTTACATCACATATTACTGAAACCTTTGGAGCACCTAAAATGAGCTTTATTGCTGTGTTTGTTCCAATCCTTATGGTGTTGTTTGTCTATCTACTGCAGGTATATTTCTGTAAAAGAATTAT
>JAWSUQ010000170.1:0-6316 GCA_033549265.1 Bacillota bacterium | reverse complement strand
AGAGAAGCAATATCTGCCTCATCGTGACTATTCGGAAAATGAATATCTAGAGCAGGGAGGCTTCTGGCATCAGCAGGGTCATATCTTTAAAAATCCCTTTTACTACATAGACTATACCTTAGCTCAAATTTGCGCCTTTCAGTTTTGGCAGAAAGCCAATGAGGACCGAGATGCTGCTTGGCAGGACTATTTAAAGCTATGTCGAGCAGGGGGTAGCAAATCTTTTACCGAATTAGTGAACTTAGCCAACCTAACCTCACCCTTTCAGAAAGGCTGCCTGAGAGAGGTTGTGAAAGAAATTAAACAATGGCTTGATCAGGTTGATGATAAAAAGCTGTAGAATACAAATAATAGTAAATAAGGACTTTGCAATAAGCAAAAGAAGAATATATAATATAAAGAGAAAGTAAGGCAACGCTAATAAATAGTGCCCTGACTTATAAAGTTGGGGCTTTTTCTTTTTTGCCTTCTAAACTAGTGCTTTTTAAAATGTTTAAAAAGCTTAAAAGCTGGAGATGGGAGTACAATCTTATGATAGAGATATTCAATAAAACTGTTGGGAAGCTGTTCCCTTTCCTAACTCCTACCAGCATGGTGACGGGGATTCTATTAAGCGCTGTGCTGATAGATTACGTTTTCTTAGTACCTTGGATTTTTGGCATTATGACTTTTTTGGGCAGCTTAGGCCTTAACTTTAAGGATTTAAAAAATGCCATTGCTCATCCTATGCCAATCTTGGTTACCATTGCTATTTTGCACCTAATAATGCCAGGCATAGCTTGGACTGTTGGGCATATATTTTTTGCTGGCGACTCTCTTGTCATAACAGGGCTAGTGCTGTCCTTTACAGTGCCAATAGGAATTACTAGTATGATTTGGGTGTCTCTTTACCGAGGCAATTTAGCATTGACTTTGTCAATTATATTAATTAATACATTATTTTCGCCTTTCTTAGTAAGCTATAGCTTAAAACTGTTTGTAGGGGCCCAAGTGTCCCTTGATTTATGGGGCATTATGCAGGGGCTTTTAGGAATGGTAGTATTTCCTTCTTTATTTGCTATGCTGTTGAACCAACTGACTAAAGGGGAAATAAATCAAGTGATCGGAAAGCCCTTAGCACCCTTTACCAAACTAGGACTATTAGTGGTAATTGCCATCAACAGCTCTACAGTGGCCCCCTATATCCAGACTATCGATCTCAAATTAATAGCCATTGCATTTACGATGTTAGCTTTAGCGGCCATTGGTTATGGTATTGGCTGGCTTGTTGCTAAGGCCTTTGGATGGGACAGGGAGACAATCATTGCCTTAACCTACAACACAGGCATGCGCAACATTAGTGCTGGAGCAGTAATAGCTATCACCTTCTTTCCAACGCCGGTAGCTATTCCTGTAATTATGGGGATGCTGTTTCAACAGCTGCTAGCTGCCATCTACGGAAAATTTCTTAGCAGGTCTTATGGGGATGAGGTTGCACCAATAGAAGGGAGACAGTTGTCTACTCAGACAAGCGGGAGATAAAAAGAGAATGGATAAGAGCTGTATATAGAGAATGTCGTATTTAAGAAAAAGAACAGAAAAGACTGTTTAGCTATAGAGTGATAGTATCGCCATCTCGGCATCACCTCTAAGCTTAACAGTCTTTTTGTATTTTAGACATCTGTCAAAATTTACTCCACCCAGCTAGCCAGATAATCAGCCTGTTCCTTAGTCAGCTTGTCGATGCTGATGCCTAGCGTCTCTAATCGTAGGTTTGCCACATATTTATCTAGCTCTTCCGGTACTGAATGCACCTTTGGTCCTAGCTCTTTGCCATGCTGCACAACGTGTTTCAGGGCCAGGGCTTGCAGAGCAAAGGTTAAATCCATTACCTCAGCGGGATGACCATCTCCAGCCGCCAAGTTTACTAGTCGACCTCCTGCCAACAGATACAACTTGCGCCCATCCTTTAAGGCATACTCATCAATATTTTTGCGGACTTCTCGGACAGTTGTAGCCTTTGCGGTGAGATCTGTCTTGCTAACCTCCACATCAAAGTGGCCAGCATTGCACATGATGGCACCATCCTTCATGACGTCAAAGTGATCTCCGGCAATTACGTCCTTATTGCCGGTTACTGTGATAAACAGGTCGCCCTCCTTGGCAGCTTCAGCCATTGGCATAACCTCAAAACCGTCCATATAGGCCTCGATTGCCTTAATTGGATCAATTTCTGTGACGATGACCTTAGCACCTAAGCCTTTAGCCCGCATGGCCACACCTTTGCCGCACCAGCCATAGCCTACTACAACTACTGTCTTGCCGCAAACCACCAGGTTAGTGGTGCGCATAATGCCGTCCCAGACAGACTGACCAGTGCCGTAGCGATTATCGAATAAGTACTTACAGTAAGCGTCGTTTACTGCCATCATTGGAAATAGGAGCTTACCTTCCTGCTCTAAGGATTTTAACCGCAGGATACCGGTGGTGGTTTCCTCACAGCCCCCTAACAGCTCCTTAGCCTGCTCTACCCGCTGACTATGTAAGGTGCCGACTAAATCGCCACCGTCATCAATAATCGCATTAGGCCTAAAATCCAGTGCCTTGTTGATGTGATCATGGTATTCATCAGTAGTGACATTGTGCCAAGCAAAAGCAGTAATGCCGCTATCCACTAAAGCAGCTACCACATCATCCTGAGTTGACAGGGGATTGCTGCCGCAAACAGCCACCTCGGCGCCACCGGCTTGCACCACCTGGGCTAAATAGCCGGTTTTCGCTTCTAAATGCAAGCAAATAGTTACCTTGAGACCTTTAAAGGGCTGCTCTTTTTTAAACTGTTCTTCGATGGTATTCAATAGGGGCATATGGGATTTAACCCAGTCTAGCTTAAGCTTTCCCTCGGGGGCCAGCTTAATATCTCTGATTGCAGAATTTTTTATTGCTGAGCTCATAATAGTACCTCCGTAATAATTTATAATAGTGAGTTTAAAATAGGACAAATTTTCTTATAAACTTATTCTATTCTGCAAGTAGATTTATTTTCCTGCCCCTTAGTCCAAAATCCGCTTTTCCCCAGTTATCTGCTGCAAAGGCTTGATATTTTGGGTAACTTCTAAGGTGCCCTGATAGGCTCCGTTTTCATCTCTGACAGCATGATAGGTAATATATAGGTACATACCATTGTAATTGAGCCAGAATTCAGCTCGATCATTTTCGCCTTTTTTAAACTCCTCTACAATCTTATTGACCACGTGGACACTGTCAGGGGGATGACAGTTTTGGACTTTCCGGCCAATGATAGCTGGGGTTCGCTCAAAGGCCCTGTCGGGTCCATGGGAATAGTACCGCACCACATCCTGATTATCCACAAAGGTGATGTCGATGGGCAGATGGTTAAATATTAAGCTGATTTCCTTCAGGCTCAAGATTCCTGTATCTAGCTTCAGCTTTCCGCTAGGGAGTGTTCCGGCAGTATCTTTAGGTGTTGTCTTAGTTAAATCAGGCTGCCAGTTGAGATCTGGCTGGATTAGGGAAAAACCTATCTCACCGCTTTGGCTATAAATTTCGCCCCAGTCTCCTTCAGCAAGAGTTTCTAAGCACATGGGAAAGAGAATATTTTCCTCCTTATAAATAAGCTCCTCAATGGTAGTTAGCACTGGCATAGCTGTCTCACTAACGAAGGACTTTAGCTCAGGACTAAACTGGAGCGGCTCCGCCAACAAGCGGCTAATTTTTTTTAGCTCATCCCGAATATCGTCATGGAGAGCCCACATAACTGAAGGAGGGCCAGTAATACCGTATTTCTCTAAAAAAGGAAACAGGATATTTTCCTTCCGGCTATAATGCTTTTCAATCTCCATCAGACTAAGATGGAGCTTCTGCCACTGATGCCATAGCTCTTCTCGGTTAGTAGCATCATCTTGGATAAGCTGTCCTAAGGCGGATCTAATATCCTTCAGCACATTCTCTAAAGCGCGATTTTCCTTTTTAAAAGTATGAACAGGATGGCCTGGAGCTGTATCGAGAGACTCTTGCTGATCGAGGGATTCTTTAAAAACGGCCGCGTGGACATCACAGAGTTTTTTAATTTCCTCCGGTTTAAGGCCTTCTTCAATAAGCTCCTGCTCCAGCTGAGAAATTTCCGTAGCACCAACATCCTGTAACAGGTCTTTAAATTTTTCCTTCAGCATGTTAGGTTCTTGACCCTCGTGCAAGCCTAAGATTATTTGCTTTAACGTTTCCCGCCGCTGTCGATGATTATCAATTAACTCACTCATATTACCATTCTCCTTTACTAAACTTTTTTTGTAAATCCAAGCGCTAAATATCGAGTGGCTACTGGCTAGACTGTTTCAAATCTTAAGGAAGTTAGCTCTAAGAAAAGCTATATTTACTGTCTAGTACTTGAAAGCCATGTTCCGATAATCTGTCAACTACCTTTTGGAGTGGAATCTTTTGTTTTTCACAGCCCTTGGGAATAGTCATCTGACGACCCATAGTGTTGCGAACGATGGGGCTAGTAATGGCAGAGAAGCCTAAATCTTTTAAGATATCAATTAGCTCAGGGTAAATAGAGGTTAATTCATAAAGGCTTTTATTCAAGTCCAGCTGCTTGCTGTCAGCCATAGGGAAATCATCTCCTTCAATCAGTCTTCTTAATTAACATTTGATAAACTACCAGGTTTAATACAAAAAAATTTATTTCAACGCAGTAACCTTATCAAATCCAAAAAAAGAAAGACCTTGTATCTTTTGCATCACGATACAAGGTCTCTAAGCTTTGAATTTTAATCAGTAGTCAAAAAAGATTTTATTCCAACAAAACAGTTTAAGAAGCCAGATAGGCATTCTTGAAAACCGTTAAGTAGTCATCCTTTGCCATGGGGCGAGGATTGCTTTCAGTAGAGATATTGGCAGCAGACATTTCTGCTAGAATGGCCAAATCTGCTTCAGCCACCTGCAGTGACTTAAAGGCTGGCAAATCCACATCTGCCGCCAGTTGTTTTACGAGCGCCACAGCCTTAGCGGCTCCTTCAGCCTCACTGGCGAACTCTGCTCCCATGGCTTTGGCCACTTGGGCATAGCGGTCCTGACAGTATTCCATACTATACTCCATCACGAAAGGCAGCAAAATAGCGTTGCATACGCCATGGGGAGCATCATAGAGGCTGCCTAGGGATTCCGCCATGCAGTGGACCGAGGCCACATCAGAGTGACTAAAGGCCAATCCAGCCAGCAAACTGCCTAACAGCATGCCCGCTCTAGCCTCCAGATTGCTGCCATCCTTCACAGCAGTTTTTAAATGATTGTTAATAAGTTCAATAGCATAAAGGGCAAGCCCATCGCTAATTGGCTCCGCCACTTTAGCAGTATAAGCCTCAATAGCATGGGTTAAGGCATCCATTCCCGTGGCTGCCGTAACATGGCTTGGCAGAGTGACAGTTAAGTTAGGGTCAAGAAAAGCGGCGGTTGCTGCCATCAAGGGGCTTTTCACTGTCATCTTGTAATTATTGATAGTATCAGTGATTACTGCGGAAAAAGTCACTTCACTGCCGCTGCCGGAAGTAGTAGGGATCGTAAATAATGGGGGAATTTTTTTATTAACTGCAGTTTTCCCCTCATACAGCTTGATGCTGGTAGCATTATGAGCTAACAGGGCTCCAATAGCCTTGGCGCAATCAATAGGACTGCCCCCGCCTAAGGCAATAATAGCTTTAGCACCAAACTGACTGGCAGCCTTGGCGCCAGCCTCCACATTTACATCCTTAGGATTAGGAGCTACCTCATCAAAAATGTAGTAGCTCACTTGAGCTTCATCAAGTAAATCAGTTAATTTAGCCACTAGGCCAGCCTTGACAATACCTTCGTCAGTAACAATCAGCGTCTTGGTAATACCAAGGGCAGCTAGCTCCTGAGGCAGCTTTGCCAACACGTCGGGGCCGTATTCGATTCTGGTAGGCAGAATAAAGCTAAAGGGATTTAAGAGATTGTTCATGATATTTGATTCCTCCAGTTTCTATTGTAAAAATAATAACTAACTAAATAATTCAGCAAAGGCTTTATTTTACCCTTTTACTTTTAGCTAAATTTTCTTTTGATTTTTTCTACATAAGGTATTATAATGGTCGATATAGTATTTATCGTTATTTAAATTTAAAACTAAATTTTTAACTAAAATAGAACGCTCGTATAATCACAGGAATATGGCCTGTAAGTTTCTACCGACTTACCGTAAATAAGTCGCCTACGAGTGATTGCTTTTATTTTAGGTTTATTGTTATTGCTTTTTAGTAATAATAGCTAAGGCCTAAAATGAATTGTCTTTCACTTGGAG
>JAWSUQ010000169.1:0-6318 GCA_033549265.1 Bacillota bacterium | reverse complement strand
TATAATAGCTTTAAGATACTGCCATTTAGTAGCCCCTAAAGACCATATCTGCAAGTGAATTTTAGGACTTAACTGTTGTATTCCTGCAATAGTAAATGCTGTTACCATAGGAAAAGAGATTATAAATTGACCAATTACCAAAGCAATAGGAGTATAAATTAATTGTAGGTTACCAAAAGGTCCACTGCGCCACAAAAAAATACTAACCCACAGCCCAATTGCCACAGGAGGAAAAGCCATACCTGTATTCACTAGACTTATTATTACTTTGCGCCCAGGAAAGTTGTTTAAGGCTAGAAATATTCCTAAAGGTAGTCCAGTAACAAGTGCTAAAGTAGTTGCTGTAATTGATACTTGCAAACTGCGGAATGTTATACCTAAAACCTCAGCATCTAACGTATATAACAGCCTAAAAGCCTCCATTATACCTTGCCATATTAACTCCACATTAAAGCCGCCCTTCAAAAACTATAGTAAATGATTGACATGACGAAAAAAAACATAGGTTTTACATCATGATAATAAAAGAAAATGCTTAGTAATTTAAGCCATATTCACTTGGATCTTTATGAGCATCTGGGAAAAATAGCGGTGCCCCAAATTTTTCAACGCCAAATTGCCCAATTATTTCCTGAGCTTCTTCTGAAATCATAAATTCTACAAAGTCCTCAGCACCTTTAGCATTGATTAGGCCTGATTTTTCTGGATTAACCTGTGCCACGTGATAAATATTTAATAAATCCGGCTCACCTTCTACCAATATTTCTACATGCAAATTTTCTTTAAGTGCCAAATAAGTAGCTCTATCTGTTAAAGTGTAGCCTTCTTTTTCAGAAGCAATATTTATGGTTTGACCCATGCCGCTACCAGTTTCCTGATACCAATTGCCACCTACATCAACTCCTGCTTTTGTCCAGATAGCCAGTTCTTTTTTATTAGTACCTGAATCATCACCACGAGATACAAAAAGTGTTTCCCTCTTTGCAACTTTCTCAAAGGCTTCTGCAGAAGTTCCTAGACCTTTGATTCCTGCTGGATCAGTTGCCGGGCCTACTATAACAAAATCGTTGTGCATAACTAATTTGTAGTTAATAATGTCACCTGCTTCATATAATACTAACTCTGACGCCGGAGCATGAGTTAAGAGTACATCAGCATCTCCACTTTCACCCATGGCCAATGCTTGCCCAGTACCTACAGCAATAGTTTTAACAGTGTATCCATATTTTTTTTCAAAAACAGGCAATAATTCATCTAGTAGTCCACTGTCTTGAGTACTTGTAGTAGTAGCTAAAATTATATCTTTGGATGCTTCATTATTATCTGCTTGCTGAGTACATCCTACAGTAGTTAGCAATGCTAAGATTAATAATAAAGATAATACTTTTTTCATTAAACTTTCCCTCCATAGTTTTAAGTTTTTAGTCAATTCAATGATAGGGATTAAACAAATAAAAAAGCAGCCCCTCCTTCCTAAAAACTAATATGGAAAAGAAAAGTTGCTTAATAAAGATTTTAGCTTTTTCATCTCCTTTCCACCATGGGAGGCCAGTAGGTTTCCCTACTAACCCTACGGACCAGCGTTCCTTGCTTTTCTATAGTTTAGGAAAAGCTGGTTCGGAGTATAAAGTTTTATTCAAATTTTCAATATAATACATTCTGCCTTTTTTGGCATAATCCTTCATAAGAAAAAAAATACTTCGGGCGATGGATCATTCCTAAATTTTCCGCATACGGTATGCATTCATCGCAGTTTCCCCCAACTGATCCAAGAGTCGATAATTAGCATATGCACCCACAACTGCCCCAATGACAGGAACAAGCTGCAACATTTTTGCCAAATCAATATAATCCCGGTATTCCTGTTGAAAGCCTAGCCAATCAAAAGAATTTAAATCAGCAGGTAATTCCGCCACTTTTTGATCCCAGCCAACTATTTGCCTATATACCTCATTCCTTTTCTCCTGACTGGAAAAAGCCAATTGAAAAATGTAGAGAAGGTATAATCTTTCTTTAAAATCACGTACATCGAATCCATATAAGGCGGAAACATCATAGAGGAATTTGATTTTCAGGCTTAGTAGTATAGGCAAATCCGCCAAGCCTAAAAGAATTCCCCCTGCTCCTGTTCCAGCTCCACTAATAGCCGAGGTTTTCTTATAGAAGTTGATTTTCTCTTTTACCAATCTTTCACGCTCCTGCAATGAGGCTAATGCCAAAGGTTTTATGTTTGTAAATTCCGAGCCAAACAAGACAGCTTTTACCATATTTTTTATAGCAATGGTAATGGCTGCATGGGCCTTTGCCGGTATTAAGCCGTTAACCTTCGTTTGCATTTTCTTAGTGAGCCGATTTGCTAATGAAGGCTTCTTGGCCATCTTTAATTCCCATGCTTTTAGCTCTTTGAAGATGATTGTTTCATAGCTATTCATTTTTTACCTCCGCCATGGCAAGAACTTTTCTACGTGGCTTTTTAGTTTCCTGTTTTGGGAAAGCTGACTGTTATTTTAAATAAATCCCCGTCTATAGTAATTTGCAAATCTCCATTTTGCAATTCTATCAAGCCTTTGGCTATGGCCAGCCCAAGTCCGGAGCCCTCTGAATTCCTAGACTTATCTCCCCTGGTAAAACGCTCTGTAATCTCCGCTGGATCAAAATTCATTTCGTAAGCTGAAATATTTTTAAAGGTAAAGCCTACTTCTTCTTCATCTTGAGTAACCTCAATATATACCCGGGTGTTTGGCATAGCATATTTTAAGATATTGCTTATAATATTTTCAAATACTCGGTAGGTTTTTTTGCCATCTAAAGTGCAGATAATTCTATTTTCCGGTATATTTGTCTTAAAATCAAGGGTGCTTTGATTTATTTTTTCCTCCAATTCTCCTAATGTTTGCCTAAAGAGAGCTATTACGTCCACTTCTCCAAGGTAAAGGTCTATATTGCCACTGCTGGCTTTACTGGCCTCAAACAAATCTTCAATTAAAACTTTAAGCCTCTGAGATTTTTGGTCAAGTATATCTATATACTCTTTTTGCCTTTCTGCAGTAGTATCTTCCTTCTTAAGCAAATCCACATAATTAATAATTGAGGTAAGGGGCGTTTTAAGATCATGAGAGACATTTGAAATAAGCTCCGCCTTCATCTTTTGGCTCTTTATTTCTTTATTAACGGCTAATTTAAAGCCTTCTTTAATATTATTTAAATTTTTTGCTATGGGGCTAAAGATGCCTGAATCTTCGTCAAGACTAATGGTAAAATCACCTGCCGCCAACTGCCTACTGGCTTCATTAATCGCTTTTGCGTCAGTAATCAGCTTTATTAGGTATTTAAATATGAAGATGCTATAGGCTATAGCCAGGAGAAACCCTAAAAAGCCTGTTGCTGCTATTATCCATAAGGTCACAAGATTTATCCCTAAGACCATCAAAAGCTGTCTTTGCCCTTCATTATCCAGGTCTATATTTATAACTTCCTTAACTGTACTGTATATTTTATTAAAAACATAACATGCTATCCTGCCTATAATGCTGTTTCTTATAAATCCTTCCTTGAATCCTTCATAGTATACAAATTTAGTGTAGACAATTATTAAATAAATAAACAGATATAAGATAAAAGTAACTGGGATTCCTATCAGATAGAAAAATGAGTCGGCGTTGTAAATTATATCAACAATATTGTAAAGCCCATTGATGTAATAATATCTTGAAATCTCTACTGCTCCGCCTAGACAGGCAGCCAGAAATCCAATTAGCAAAAGAATTTTGAACTCCAAATACATTTTATTAAAAAGCCTGCTCATAGTATGCCTGCTTTGTACAGCATATGGGACAGATATTGCTGCCATAGCTAAAATGATAATACCTGCCGCCCCAATAGCTACTATCAGCAGCATGTATCCGGGGAATACGTGAAATTCTTTAACATTGTTGGTAAATACGTCGCTATAGCCACTTATATCTTTCGGTATGATATAAGTAATATTTAAGCCTGCATAATCTTGGTAATTTCCATTTCTGTCCATCATACTTCTTAGAAAAGCATCTTTGCGAAGTTTATTGCCTGCTGAGCTTTCTATTTCCGGTTTCCCTTCCATATCAAACTTTACTTGTAGATGAAATTGACTGTTTTTTATCTCTTGGTGTAATTGATAGTCTGCCACACCGTCCATATTGCTAATCTTTAACGCATTAACTCTGTCGCCTGTACTAATATGATATTTGATACTGTCCAGGCTTTCAAGCCCATGGTCATACCAACCATTGTTTTTGAGCAGCTTTGTCTCTTTTAAGTAGTAAGTCAATCGACCAAGAGTATAAGAAAAATCATCACTTTCTGTGTAGCTTTTTACATGATTTTCAGTAAATAAGATATTATTTTTAATCGGAGCATAGCTGCTCACAGAAAGAATAGCCAATAGCAGTATCATCATTATTGTAGCAAAGGAAGAGTTTAAAAAGCTATGTTCTTTTTTTTCAGGTTCT
The DNA here is from genome assembly GCA_033549265.1 of Bacillota bacterium. Classification (GTDB taxonomy): domain Bacteria; phylum Bacillota; class Desulfitisporia; order Desulfitisporales; family JAWSUQ01; genus JAWSUQ01. Next base: position 1,831 of record JAWSUQ010000169.1, on the reverse strand, counting down.
AAAGCTTGATAATTTTCATCATTCTTCTCATTGTTCAAATTTGTATCCAACACCCCACACCACCTTTAGATATTTTGGTTCCTTTGGATTAATCTCAATTTTTTCTCTAATCCTCCGAATATGCACCGTAACTGTATCCGGATTATAGGCCGGTTCTCTCCATACTTTTTCATAAATTTCTTCAATGGAAAAAACTCTATTAGGATTTTTCATCAACAAATAAAGAATCTTATATTCTAGTGAAGTAACTTTTACCGGTTCACTGTCTACCAGCACTTCTTTGCTGTCATCATTTAATTCAATCCCACCTATTTTAATTACATTTTCTTTTACGATGGTGGCATTTTCATAGCTGGTATATCTTCTTAGATTTGAATTTACCCTGGCCAATAATTCCATTGGGTTGAAAGGCTTAGTAATGTAGTCATCTGCTCCTATATTAAGCCCCCAAATCTTATCCATATCTTCTGACTTAGCAGAAAGCATGATTATTGGTACACAGCTTTTTTCTCTTAATTTGATGGTGGCGCTAGTCCCATCAAATACTGGCATCATAATGTCCATCAACACCAGATGAATATCTTCCTGGGCAAAAATTTTAAGTGCTTCTTTCCCATTATAAGCCTTAAAAACATTATAATTTTGAGTTTTCAAATAAATCTCAATGGCATCTGTAATTTCTTTTTCATCATCAACCACAAGTAAGTTATACATATGCATATTTCACTCCTTACAACTTCAGAGATATCTCGTAATTATCATAGCACAGACTTCCTAAAAATCTACTACCAAAAGAATTACAAATTTCTTAAGAAAGTCAAGCAAATATCTTAAATTTGGATTTGCGCAGCTACAGTGGAGCTTAAGAATTCTTTTGACATATTTAAAAAAGGCAAACGCTAGGTAATTATAGTACCTTATCGTCAGCCTTAATAGATTCAATCTTGCTTAATCATTTTTAACTACATTCAGCAACTTCAATTATTTTAACAAATCTCAGGTTTATCCATGGCCAAATTCTAGTTGATAATGAGGAATTACTTTGTTTTTACTATTAATGCATTTCCTACATTTCAGGGAGTGGTACTAACTCTACGTTCTCAAAAACTGCTATTGCTTTGTTAAAGACTTGGTTCCATGTAGCAGTTGTAAAAACAGGTTTAAAGGGGTCACGCTTATTCCTTTCTGTTTCCAATACCCGTAAAATCTCCTCCCAAGTATTATGAATTACCTGTGCCCTTTCCTTGTTAGCTATGGAAACAACACCTTTTTCTTTTAGCTCTTTTTCCATCAGGCCAACCACTTCTAAATTATAATTGATAAAGAGGCGAATCTTCTCCCGATTCTCCCAGGGAAATATCTGCTCAGCATAGGGTAGGATCTCCATATTTTCAAGATGCTCCCGCACTAACCCTAGATTGCCCTTAGTTTCACCAAGTCGGTATTCCCACTGGTTCTTGTCGTTGTTGTTATCACTAGCCAAATCCCCGTTGCTGATTGAAGCCCAGTTGATTACCTTGCTAAAGAGCGTGATGGTATTGCTCCAAACTGTATTCTGCCGCTTGGCCAGGTCCGTATACTTAGCTGTCAAAAAAATGTTCAACGTCAGAGAGAAAACCAGAATTACAGCAATGAAGGCTAAAAGAACGGTATTTTTTTTGTTCATTATTTTTTCCCTCCCTTTAACTCAACCTCTGACTTAATGCCAGGGATAACCTGTACAACATGGTTTACACTCACTTCCCACTTTTTGCTGGGTGACTGGGGTGCACGTATAACAAAACGTTTGGGGTTAGTAGCTGCCAGATCAGCTTTTGGGTCGGTATGCCAT
>JAWSUQ010000168.1:0-6329 GCA_033549265.1 Bacillota bacterium | reverse complement strand
TTATATCGGCATCTGGATTATCTTTCTTAAACTGGTTGACCCTTCGGGCAATTTCTGAAAAAAGATAACTCCCGGGTAGTTTAAGATAATTCTCGTTAATTAGTGCCATAATTTCACAAGCCTTTCTTTGTAAGATTTGGTTTGTCAGGTAAAATTATATAATTAATGAACATACTTTTCAACTCTTATAGACAAATCCATAAAAAGTTCAGAATATTCTTTTGGCTATTAATCATTGGGCTATTTTTTAGTATTATCATTGTATCAAAACATATACAGAATTATAAAAGTCAATTAAGCTATATATAACAGAGTTAATTAGCACAAACAGAGGTTTTAGTGGTTATCCTGCAGAAATATCATATAGAAATAAATACTAGGAAAAAGAAAAATAATAGCAAGCTGTGACAAGCAACCATTAAAAGGAGATGCCATGTCTAAATATAACTTTTTAGAAATATTGCTATTTCCGCCTGTAAATTTAGAAAAAAAGAAGTTGAAAAGCAAAATAACAGGCAAGACCGTTCTCATAACTGGTGCCAGTTCTGGAATAGGTGAGCAGTTAGCTTATCAATTGGCCAGCTTTGATGTTCACTTGGTCTTAGTAGCTAGGACAGAGGCAAAGCTTATGACAATGAAAAATAAAATAGAAAAGGAAGGGGCTAAAGTCAGTATTTTTCAGGCAGACCTTAGAAATGAGGAAGAGCTAGAGGGATTATTAGAATTCCTTCATCATATTCCTAACGGTTTAGATATAATAGTAAGCAATGCAGGCATTTCAATTAGGAGATCAATATGTGACTCTTTAGATCGCTATCACGATTTTACCCGTACTATGGCTATAAATTATTTTGCACCGGTTAAACTGCTATTATCAATAATTCCTCTTCTTAAACAAAGTAAAGGTCAGGTCATCAACATTTCTACTGTAAATACATTGTTAATACCCGTCCCCTATTGGGCTGCCTACCAGGCCTCTAAGTCCGCTTTCGACACATGGTTTCGATCTGTAGCTCCCGAGTTGAATGCTATGGGGATAGCAACTACCTCGATCTATCTTCCATTAGTAAAAACACCCATGATTATGCCCACGGCTGCTTATCAAAACATGCCTGCCATGTGTCCAAGCCTTGTTGCCCAAATAATTTGCAAGTCAATGTATACTCGAAGACACAAATATATGCCATGGTGGTTACTATTTGGACAGCTAGCATCAACTTTTTTCAGGGGAATCTGGGAAGTCCTTATGCCTGGCATTATAAAAAAGAAGGGATGAAATAATAGAGTATGTTTAAACTTTTATATACTTTATTCAGTGCTAAACTGCTTTCCCCACTAGGATTATATAGCTTAATAGCTGCCCTTTATAGTTGTGGTTTTAATATAATGGCGCTACTAGCTTTTGCTGCAAGGATATATGGCAACCAAGTGGCATTGGTGGAGGGTGATAAAACAATAAGCTATACAGAACTGTGTGACCAATCAAAGAAGCTTGCTATTACTTTGAAGGAGAAATACCAGCTTAAAAGCAGCCAAAAGATAGGCTTTTTATGTAGGAATCATGCTGCAATGATTAAAGCAATATTTGCCGTTTCCCAATTGGGAGCAGATATCTATTTACTCAATATAGAAATGAGTAAGCATCAGTTTAATAGCTTATTAGACTGCTATGATTTTAGCTTGCTGATCTATGATGTTGAATTAAGTTCTTTAGTAGAGCAATCATGTTATAATAACGAGAAGATTATGAGTTATCATAATAGCATGCCAGCAATAAATAATTTGCTTGCGAGAAATGTTTCGGAAGAAATAAGATTAGACAGAAATTCAGCTAGTAAAATTCTGTTATTAACAGGCGGTACCACAGGAATTTTCAAAGTAGCAGCCCATAAACCTTCCGTATTTAATTTTTTAAATCCATTTTTTGCTTTAATTACTAAACTAAATTTATTAAAATATCATACTGCTTATATAGCTACCCCAATTTATCATGGATATGGTATTGCTTTATTGTTTTCATTTTTTGCATTAGGGAAAAAGGTCGTGATACATAGTGGATTTGATGCCGATTATGCATGCAGCTTGATTCGAGTGCACAATATTGAAGTAGTAGCTGTAGTACCACTGATGATATATAAAATGCTAGAGTATAATGCTGAAGATTTAAAATCTCTTGCCTGTATTGCTTCAGGTGGTGCAGCGCTCAATCAAAAACTTGTTGGTGAGATTTTTAGCAAATTAGGAGATGTAATATACAATCTTTATGGGACCTCCGAAGCTGGATTGAATATCATAGCAACACCAGAAGATCTGAAATACTCAGCCAATACTATAGGCAAAAAAATAAATGGTAGTCACTTAAAAATACTAGATGAAAATAAGGATGAGGTTCAAGTTGGCAAGGTAGGCCAGATTTGCATTAAGAATAAGTGGTCAATGATAAACAGGTTAAATCCATGGATAGAAACAGGAGATTTAAGCTATCAAGATAATAAGGGGTATTATTATCTGTGTGGGCGAATCGATGATATGATTGTCTCAGCTGGTGAAAATGTCTATCCCATGGATATTGAACGGGTACTAATAAATCACCCCCTAATAAAAGAGGTAGCAGTGATAGGAATGAGGGATGAAAAGTTTGGACATAGGCTAAAAGCATTTGTACTGCCAGTAAACAATAATCTTACAGAAGAGGAGCTTTTTGACTGGTTACGTCCACGAGTTGCCAGATTTCAATTGCCAAAAGAAATAATCTTCCTTGAGAAAATGCCCTACACGCCGTTGGGAAAACTTGATAAAAAACAGCTTAACCAATATTAATAGGCTTTTAAATAACCTAATAAGATATTAGCATAAAATTTTAGTTAAAGGATATTTTATTAAAGAAGATAAAAAGTCATGAGGTGAAAATCATGCTAAAAAAAATTAAAAGTAAGCGCCCAAAGGTTGCAGCCGGTGATGATAAATTTTTAGCACAGGATGCTTCCAAAGAGGATATGAAAAAGGGAATTATACTCAAGTTACAACCCTTTCCCTTGATGAAGTAGAGCCATCAAATGAATAAGATCATATGAAAAAAAAAGATAATTATTTAGATATACGGGATCACTTTCGTATATCTTTTTTTATTTTCTAAAATCTTTAAAATATCTTTAGATTTGGTTAACTAAAATTATGTTAATGTAGTATATAGGGAATTCCTTAAACTAAATTATAGAGAAGTATTTGAAGCATCTGATCCTGACAGTGAATCAAAGAAGATTTTTTGACAAGTCTTGACAATAAACCGATAGCCCCGTCCCTTTTACAGTTGTTATATATCGTTCACTGTTATCCTTTTCCAGTTTCTTTCTAAGGTTGCTTACATGTACCATTACAGATCTGTTATCTCCAATGCTTTCAGCTTTCCAGACAGTATTATAAATATCTGTATAGGTCAAAACACTATTTGTATGATTAATCATAAGTAATAGTATGTCAAACTCTAAAGGCGTAAGGTGAACTTCTTCATTATATTTGAAAGGTATTATAAAGGAAAGCATGGATATGCAGAATCAATTGGTTTGGGGCTATTTATAACGAAGGAAATAATTGAAAAACATGGTGGGAGGATTTGGGTTGAGAGTGAAGCAAGTAAAGGAAGTACGTTTCATGTGTTAATATAAGGTTGACGTCCTTAAAGATAATAAAGAATGTGTCAACAGCAGGTATTGCCCTCTTGCGGGGGCTTTTTTAATTAGCTGCTTTCATACACTTCAAGAAAATTTCTGCTGCAGCTGCAGAATCAGCCATAGCACGATGATGTTCTTTTAGTGCAATATCTAAATGTTGGCAGAGCGTATTAAGCTTATGATTTTGTAGCGATGGGAAAGCCTTGCGGCTAATATGTAATGTATCAATGACCCTATTATTAACGGTAATATTCAGTAAGGATGCTTTGTTTTTTATAAAGCCCATGTCAAAATTTGAATTATGGGCTACCAACGGGTAATCTTCGATAAATCCTATGAACTTAGGCAACACTACTTGAATTGCCGGAGCATCTTTTATCATGTTTGTAGTTATACCAGTTATTTGGGTAATGCGCCAAGGTATAGGAATATCAGGATTTATTAAAGAATGAAAGCTATCAACTTGCTGACCATTTTTATATTTGAGCGCTGCAATCTCGATAATTTGATTATATTTAGGACTTAATCCAGTGGTTTCGATGTCAAAAGCTACAAACATATTAATATCTTTCAAGGATTCTCCTCCATTTTCAAAAAATTATCTATATTTATTCGTCTTTAAGATAATAAAATCCTGTTTGGCACTTAAATTAACTTATGGAAACATGCACCTATTAGGGAGCGTTTGTGTATTTGTTAAGAATATAAAATCTCTAATCAGTATCAGACCAGCCAATATAAAGTACATATTGGCAGGCTTTTTGTTTTACTATGTCGAAAGAAACTAAAATTAATCCTGCAAGGATTGGGAGAGTGAACAAATGAAGTATGTTATATTTGACTTTGATGGGACTTTACTTGATTCAATGACAATATGGGATGATATAAGCGTTAAATTTTTAGAAAGGTACGGCAAAGAGCTTACTCCTTTACTTATAAATAAGTTAAGAACCTTAACTGTTCGGCAGTCGGCGGAACTGTTTAAAGAAATTTTTGATCTTTCTCCAAGTGTTGAAGAGCTTACATCTGAAATAGCTGATATGGCTGCGAAAGAATATGCTAACAATATTCCTTTAAAGCCATTTGTGCTAGATTTTTTAGAATATTTAAGTAGCAGCAAATCAAAAATGTGTATAGCAACAGCATCGTCCAGGCAAAATGTAAAGCAAGTGTTAGCACGGTTTAATCTTCAGAAGCACTTTGATTTTATTATTGCGGCAGAAGACATCAAAACCGGGAAAGAGCAGCCCGAAATATTTTTGGAATGCAGTAGAAGGTTTGGAGCAGCCCCCTCGGAAATAACCGTATTTGAAGATGCGGTGCATGCTGTTAAAACTGCTAAGAATGCAGGTTTTAGAGTAATTGGCGTTTATGATAAATCTTCTGAAAAATATAGAACAGAGATTAAAGCAATATGTGACTTATATATATATAATTTTGGAGAATTGCTTGAAGGACTGGAGGGATTAGGTTGAAAAAAGTTTTAAGCATTGCAGGTTCAGATTGCAGCGGCGGTGCAGGGATTCAGGCGGATTTGAAAACTATTACGGCCTATGGTCTTTATGGTATGACAGTAGTTACCGCTTTAACTGCCCAAAACACTACTGGAGTAACAGGTGTTTTAGAAGTTTCACCTGAGTTTGTGGCTCAACAGATGGATGCTGTTTTTACAGATATTGTGCCCGACTCAGTTAAAATCGGCATGGTGTCTAATGCTAACATAATTGAAGTAATTGCAGCTAAACTTGTTGAGTATAAAGCAAAAAATATTGTTGTGGACCCGGTTATGGTTTCTACAAGTGGGAGCAGACTGTTAAATGGCGGAGCCATCGAAGCGTTAAAGACAAAGCTATTAGTGATTGCTGATGTAATAACGCCAAATATTCCTGAAGCTGAAAGTCTTTCTGGCCTTAATATCCGAACAGCCGATGACATGGTTAAAGCTGCTGAAGCAATTGCCCAAAACATCAGCGGCAGTGTTCTAATTAAAGGTGGTCACTCAATTGACAATGCTGACGATGCCCTATTAGAGAATGGGAACATTCACTGGTTTAAAGGCAAAAAGATAGACAATCAAAATACTCACGGCACAGGGTGTACCCTTTCTGCTGCCATTGCTTCAAATTTAGCAGAGGGACATGACATGAGGAAAAGTATCCAAAATGCTAAGGACTATATCACTGGTGCATTAGAATATGGATTAGATATAGGTAGAGGAAGGGGACCATTGAATCATTGTTATCTAAAAAGAAATAAATGAATAAATATGTTACAATGATTTCATCCTACACTTATACTTAAAAAAGATGAATTTGACTGAGACTTTCTCTGTTAATTCATCTTTTTAGATTATTATATGTCTTTTACTTTACCTTGAATCTCCCTACGTTTCCACCAGCTTAAAATGCCGCCAAGAATTACCCCGAAAACAGTGCCTGCTAAAAATCCTAATAATATTTTTAAATACATTCCACTGTCGGAAATAAAAATAGCTGTTTGTTTTTCAAGCTTGTGAAACGCTGTTTCGCTGGCTTTAAGCTCGTCTTCTTTTTTAGTAAGCCTCTCTTCTAATTGGGAGATCCTTTCTTGCAAGGCGTCAACCTCTATGGCGGCTCGTTCACCCTCTTTGTCTAAGCGATTTTCATAGTCTGCTATTAA
>JAWSUQ010000167.1:0-6329 GCA_033549265.1 Bacillota bacterium | reverse complement strand
GGAGTATATACAGGGCTGATAAGAGACGGCCAACCGACTCTGAATGAATATAAATCTATCCTTATTAGTAGCGAGCATTTGCAAGAAAGCTGGTCAAAAGTTATTGAAACCGCAATGGAAATAGGCCTGGAACCAGAGCAAGTAAGGCAGATTGTTGAAATGCAAGGCTTTATAGCTAAGAGGATAAATAAAGAAAAGTAACACTTTACTAATATTTAAGTTTTGCACAAAAAGACTTTAAAAATAATAAAACCCGTACTCTTCGACAAAAGAGTGGCGGGTTTTGTGTTATAAATCAGTTTCGACAAAATCCCCCATATTTTTACAAAGGATGGCGATTATATGTCAAAAGCTCTGAAAATTACATATGAATTTACTATGGGTACTCTAGCCGTTGCTGTGGTGGCTTTATTATATGCTGAGTATAATTTTAATCTATCACCTTCGCAGCTGCAGCTCATCGCAACTATTGACCTGGCAATTCTATGCATCTTCGCCATTGATTACTTCATAAGGCTTTTACGGTCAACGAACAAGGTTCACTTCGTTTATCATAATATTTTGGATCTAATTGCAATTATACCATTTGATATGACATTCAGAGCTGCCAGGATAGCTAGATTGGCACGGCTTTCAAAATTGTTTAGATTTGTAAGGCTAGGTTCTCTGTTTGCATCTAAATTGATAGTACCCCTTTCTATATTAAGAACTAACAGTCTGGACAAAGTACTAAAGTTTACTGGCAATACAATTCTCTTGTCCTCCATTGGCATTTATTTCTTTGAGGAAAGCATGAGTAACTTTGGAGACGCGCTCTGGTGGACAATCGTTACTGCCACTACTGTAGGATATGGCGACATATCCCCAGAAAGCCTGGGTGGCAGAATTATCGCTGTGGTGCTTATGTTGGCTGGTATTGGTACTATCGGGATGATCACGGGGGCTATAGCTACTTACTTTTTGGGTTCAAAGGAAAGGCCGGCTGAGGAAAATTTCAATTATACACTTAGAAATTTGACTGATGAAGAGTATAAAGAATTAAGTGCTGTGCTCCAAGCTAAAAGAAAAAGTAACAATGAATATATACCCTAGACTAAAAACCTTTAACATATGACAAAAAACAAATGAAAGGAAATGACAAAAATGAGATATAAAATAAAATTATTTTCAATCTTAATGCTATTGTTTGTAGTTTTTTCAAGTTATGCTTTTGCCCACTCAGGGAGAACAGATAGCTCAGGTGGTCATTACGATCGCAAGACGGGCACGTATCACTACCATAATTCAGGGAGCTCAAGTAATTCATCTTCTAGTCCAAGCACTGTTAATGATGTAGATAAAATAATTTTAGAAAACAGAGAATTTAACTTAATTCAAGACCAGGAAAACTTAATTCTCCTACTACAAGATTTATCTTCGCAAATAGAAGAACTGAAAAAAGAACTTGATGAAATAAACAAATTACTTGTAGAGCTAACTAGTTTAGGAGTTGCTTTCGTACCTAGCGATTTATCTAATATAAATTTAAACTATGACACGTCAAGGATTCAAGATGACTATTTTATGAGTAGATCTATTTACAGAGATTCAACGTTAATTTGGGAAATAAATTTAGACACATGGGAGTCTGACTTAAGTAGAGCTAGAGTAAAAATTGACGACTATAGTAGAAAAATATCATCTGACAAAAACCTGTTATCCCAAACCAAGATTAAGTATACCACACTAAAGAATGAGGCTAATGCTAAACAAGCATTATCTATGGACGAAACTCCAAAAACTTTAAATTCGCCGAATATAGATCTGACAAACGGAATTCCAGTGTATATAAACAGCACAAAATTAGATTTCGGAGATGTCAACCCACAGAACATTGAAGGGCGCTTATTGGTACCCCTGCGGGTTATTTTTGAGGCGCTGGGAGCAGACATCGAGTGGTTCGGAGCAGAGCATAAGGTAATCGCTGAGCGTGGTAGTACTCAAATAGAGCTGACTGTTGGCTCAAAAATAGCATATAGAAATGGTCAACCCATAACCCTTGAAGTGGAAGCAATGAACATAGATGGTCGAGTGCTGGTACCTCTCAGGTTTGTTGGAGAAGCTCTTGGCAACGAGGTAATTTGGGAAGTCGAAACAAACACGGTTAGAATTATTTCCATCGACTCTGGGGAAGAAAAGGCAAAGAAAGAATTAACTGTTCACTTTATTGACGTGGGCCAAGGAGACAGCATTCTTATTCAATCTCCATCCGGCAAAACAATGTTAATCGATGCCGGGGAGCGTACTGCTGGCCAGAAAGTTGTCAGCTATCTTAAAGCAGCTGGGATAAGCTCTATAGATTGGGTTGTTAGTACTCATCCCCATGCAGATCATATTGGAGGTCTTATAACTGTATTAGAGACATTCCCAGTTGCTAATGTCCTGGATCCTGCTGTAGTACATACAAGCAAGACTTTTGAAGACTATCTTACGTTGATTGATAAAAAAGAAATCAACTTTGTTGAAGCGCGCTCTGGCATGACAGTGAACTTTGACTCTCTGGTTAAAGTAGAAGTGTTGGCTCCAGGTAGTGAAGCCTCAAAAGCTAGTTTAAATAATACGTCTGTGGTCCTTAAGCTAAGCTTTGGCGAAGTGTCATTTCTTTTGGCTGGTGATGCTGAGACCGACTCAGAAAACATTATGCTAAGAGCCCATAGCAATAAACTCAAGTCAACCATATTAAAAGTTGGCCATCATGGTAGTAAGAGTAGTACAACAGCAAACTTTTTAAAGGCAGTGAGTCCTGAGGCAGCTATCATCCAAGTAGGTAAAAATAGCTATGGCCACCCAACTGAAGAAGCACTGAATAGGCTTGATGCAGCTAGTGTCAAGATTTATCGCAATGACCTTCATGGGGATATTATTATTTCTACTGACGGAAAGAACTATCAAATCAATATTAAAGAGCCTTTTAAACCTGAGGCTAAAACAGCTGTATCGCCAGCACCTGTTCCAGTACCTACACCGAGCCCAACACCTGAAATGTCTACAGGAGAAATTAATATTAATAATGCTTCTTTCGAAGAGCTCCAGGAAATTATTCATATTGGTCCAGCAAGGGCGCAATCAATAATAGATGGCCGCCCGTGGAAATCATTAGATCAATTGACTTCTATTAGCGGAATAAGTGTAAATAGGTTATATGATATTAAGAACGAAGGTAAAGCTTATGTTAAGTAAGGAGGTGTCATATGAAAGCTGTTCTTGATAGATTCGAGGGCGAATTTGCGGTTGTATTGGTCGGGGAAGATGAGGTGCATGTGAATATGCCCAAGAGTCTGTTGCCGCACGGTGCAAGGGAAGGTAGTTGGCTTAAACTTAATATAGAGTTGGACCCTGAGGCTACCGAAAGGCAGAGAGAGAAAATATCGGAGCTTTTAGCTAAGCTTAAAAAATAATTTAAAACAATAACTAACTGTAAAAATGTATAAGGAGAAATTATATGGAAGAAAACATTGGACTACTTTTAGTTAAAACAATCTACAAATCACTACCAGGTGCAGTAGCTGCCTTAATGCCAGTAATACTAATGATGGGGGCTGTTGTATTAATCAAAACAGGTTTCCTTATATACCAAAAAAGAAAGCTAAGTGAGTCTGGCATATTGGAAATAGACAAGATGAGTGGTAAAACATTCGAAAAATACCTTGAAGCACTTTTCGAGAAGCTTGGCTACCAAGTAGAAAGAACCCGCTATGTAGGTGACTATGGTGCAGATCTAATTACTTATTATAATGGTGTGAAAACTGTAATCCAAGCAAAGAGATATAAAGGCAAGGTTGGCATTAAAGCTATACAAGAGGCTGTAGCAGCTAAGGGTTACTATGATTGCTCTGCTGTAATGGTTGTTACTAACAGCTACTATACTAAACAGGCTTATAATTTAGCTAAGGCCAACAGCGTAGAACTGTGGAATAGAACTGATTTAATAGCTGCCTTAACTGCAGTTAAGCGTCGAGGTGAAGTCTTAGACCAATTAATTACAGCTTCTAACTCTAGAACTGAAATAGCTGCCACAAGCGAGACTTATAGTTTAGACAATCTACAGTCATGTGTGGTTTGCGGTAAAGTAGTATCAGATAAGGTTCGGGATTATTGCTTATCAAAACCAAATAGGTTTGGTGGGAAAATTTATTGTTATGATCATCAAAGGAATTAATCAATAAAACATTAAGGAAGGCTACTATAGCTAATAAAAGTAGCAAATGACCAAATGACCAAATGACCTGCGACTCCACAAAAGTTGTGGGTCTTTAAAGTTTGCGAAGAGTTCAATTTAATTGTTACATTTTTTTACAAGAAAGGAGCTTTTTGATTGTTTATTTTAAAAAGTTGATGACGTTTTTATTATTAGTTTTAAGAGTTTATTTGACAACTTTAACCTTTGATTGGAGGCGTATTAATGGAAGAGAGTAAAATTATATTACATTCATCTAGGAAGTATGTACAACTGTCTCATCTTATCTGGCTTATCATAGTATTTTTATTAAGTATTATCTTTATTATCACACTAACTGTTAGCAATTCAGAAACAGCAGGTCAGAATTTAGGTTTTGCCGCTACAGCTGTATCTATTGTTCTTGCTGTAATAGCTATTGTAATTACATTAGTTGATGTTGCTGGTCAACGTAATTCTATTGTAGATTTAAAAGAAACATCACAAAAACTTCAAGCATCTATGGATAGCGTTAACCCATTAATAAAAGAAGTAACTGCACAAATAAGCGAAATAAAAGAATTAAAGGAAGAAATGATAAATGCTATGCAGCACTCTGCAGAGTGGCGAGAGCAGGTGTTAAATAAATTTTCTGAATTGTCTCAAAGAGCTGATATCAAGGATCCAAATGAACTATTATCACTTATAAAAACAATTGTCGAAGATTTAGAAAAAAAGAATACGAATCCTAAAATTAATAACAGATATTCTGGTCCTAGAGAGTTCCTCTTAAGAGATCAACTAGAGGAGTATCGTTTAATAAAAGAAAACTTAAAATTTGTAAAATTTATTCAGCAACATTATTCAACTGACCATCGAGTTGGGTTAAGGGAATTATTAAGAATAGCAGATACAGATCTAGATATAAAGCCAGAAGAGCTTATGTCAATTTTAGAATTATTCATGAGGAGGGGATATTTAACTTTTACTAATAAATATGTTGATTTTACATCTAAAATCTTCAATAAAGATGCGTTAGACAAAGATGGTAAGATTAATTTCTCATCAATATTAGAATAATTTAATTCTTGGAACTGGTGATAATAAAAATAAAGGTATATTTTTATCTAATCAGTGGGAAACTATAGGTTTTGTTAATAAGGGGGGATTGTTTTGTCGTATATTACATGTCCAGAGTGTGGAGATGAATATTTCTTGAATCATATAAAGCTCCCGGTGAGAGAGAAAGGAGATAACGTTGCTTGTAGTATATGCCATACCGTATTGCATAGTTGGGGCAAAGGCACAGATGATTATACTTTATACCAATCCAGCAACATAAAAGATGGCTAAATCTGGAACAAAAAAGGAGAAATAGAGCCCCTTCTTGTCCTAGTTGTAGCACTAAAATGGTTTTAAGATATAGTGATTATGGTTGGTTTTGGGGTTGCCAACGGTTTCCAAAATGCAGAGGTTTAGTGAATTTAAGACCTGGTGATAGAGATTTATTATAAGTTATATTATTGGGGGGCGTAATATTGAGGTCATATAGCATATTAGATATTGAAGCGTTTGATACAGCAGTAAAAAAATATGAAAGCCAACAACAATTATCCCTAGAAGATCCTGAGCCTATTAGTAGGCTTACTTTGGTGTCTAAAAATTATTATATAACTTTGATAAATACGAACTATTTCTGAAGTAAAAAGAAATAAGCAAGGTAGGGCTTATGGGTAAAGAAAGCAGCTTTAGTCACTTTGTAGACCAAAATATCTATAGCTGTTATTTATGGAAATCTGAAAACTGAAAACTTAATGATTTTTGAAGCCAGTAAAACTGCTGTAAGTGCCGCAATAAAAAGATTATTTTAGGCTGGGGTTAGCACCTCCTTTTGGTGTGTTGAGCCCTTTAAAGGCTCCCTCAGCTCCACTAATACAAAAATAACTCATCTAAAAAAATAGCAATAAGCTCTGTCTTCCCCGAAGTCTTAAATCCCTACTTGAGATACTTAGTAGGGGGGATGGGTCTTAATTTTCACTTATTACTGCATCCCAACCCTCTCCCCACCCCTCCTACTAAAAGCAGGGAACACCCAAACTGTTTCAACCGTTGTATGGTGTTTAGCATCTCCTGA
>JAWSUQ010000166.1:0-6347 GCA_033549265.1 Bacillota bacterium | reverse complement strand
TGTAGAATTAAATCCAAATTTAGATTTTTTGCAATATCCCTTATTAATTGGGTTATACGTAACAGCAATAGCATTTTTCGCTGCATTGTACCAGACTTTAAAACTTTTAAGCTATATTGACAAGAACAAAGCGTTTTCGGAATTATCTGTAAAGGCTTTAAAGATTATAAAAATATGTGCAATTACAATCAGTGGCTTTTATGTGGTAATGTTACCATTCGTTTATCTAGTAGCAGAGAAAGACGATGCCCCAGGTCTCATAATAATTGGAATGGTCCCTCCTTTTGCTTCAGCGGTGATCGCAGTCTTTGCAGCTGTGCTTCAAAAGCTATTAAAAAATGCTATTGATATAAAATCAGAAAATGATTTAACGGTTTGAGGTGAATAACATGGCGATTATAATAAATATTGATGTGATGTTGGCTAAAAGGAAAATGAGCGTAACAGAACTTTCGGAGAGGGTTGGTATAACAATGGCTAACCTTTCTATATTGAAAAATGGAAAGGCAAAAGCGATTCGATTATCAACACTAGAGGCGATTTGTAAGGCTTTAGAATGCCAACCCGGAGATGTTTTAGAATATAAAAGAGAAACCAAGTAACATTAAGCGCTGAGGGCAAAGAAATTTATGATAACGGCATATATTTTACAATGATTTAATAACAATATATTCGAGGTATGTATGAAAATAAAATTGATTTCGCCTAAAATGACATTAAGGCCGATGGACTCTGAGTTTAAAAGGGTTATGTCACCTTCTATTGCCTTATTAGTTTTAGCTGCGTTAACTCCTAATGAACATGAAGTGTATATAGAAGATGAAAACGTCGGAAATTTGAATTTGGAGGACAAACCTGATTTGGTTGGAATTAGCGTAAACGTGGATACCTCACAACGAGCCTACGAAATCTCTAAACAGTACCGCAAGCAAGGAGCTAAGGTTATTTTAGGAGGGATTCACGTTAGTGCCAATCCGGATGAGGCCTTAGTTTACGCTGACTCAGTTTGCATTGGGGAAGCTGAGGAGTTATGGGAACAAGTTTTAAGAGATGTCCAAACAGGCAATTTGAAAAATAAATATTATAATGATAAGCCTACTAATCTAGCCAATACTCCCATTCCTAAATGGAGTTTAATAGACAAATCTAAGTATTTGTACACCAACATTGTAGTAACTAGTAGGGGATGTCCCTTTCAATGCGAGTTTTGTTATAACAGTTGTGAATACGTACATAATAAGTTTAGAAATCGCCCCATTGAACACGTTATTGATGAAGTCAAAGCTTTGGGTACTAAGCAGGTCATGTTTATTGACGACAACTTTATTGGAAATATTAATTGGACAAGGGAATTTCTAAGGCAAATTAAGCCACTTTATCTGAAATGGCATGCAGCAGTTTCAGCTAACTTAGTTCAGCACCTGGACCTTTTAGATGAAATGAAAGACTCAGGATGTGAAAGTCTATTCGTTGGCTTTGAGACCATTAATCAAGCTTCCATTGAAAGCGTAAGTAAATATCAAAACAATATTGAGAGTTACGAAAAGCTAATACAGGAGATACATTCTAGGGGCATAATGGTTAATGCCAGTTTAGTATTTGGTTTTGATGATGATGAACATACCGTATTTGAGGAAACGTTGAATTGGCTTGTTAATAATAAAATAGAGACAATGACAGCCCATATTTTGACTCCGTATCCAGGAACAAAAATTTATCAAAGATTAAAATCCGAAAGTCGCATTATTGATCATGAACCAACTCACTATAACACATCTTACGCGGTTTTCTCACCCAATAAAATGACCCAGCAACAACTTTATGAAGGTTATCTGAAAATATATGAGGACTTCTATTCAGTTACTAATATCATAAAAAGACTCCCAAATAGCTGGAACCAAAGAGTTCCTTATTTGTTATTCAATTTTGTCTATCGTAAATTCGGGAAGATAGCATCAAAAATTGCAAGCTTTGGTATGATGAATTATTTAGGTAAATTAGCGCGAAGACTGTCCTATGGCATCCAGTGAATTTCACTACGGCCGGTTTTTTTATTTAGGGTAAATCTATTTTCAACAACTCCAGCATTTTGAAGGATAACTGCAAATGAAGAGAGGTATCATTGTTATTTATATCCATATCAGTAATTTCTTGGATTTTTTCAAGCCGATAGAACATGGTGTTGCGATGAATATTCAATGCATTGGCAGACTCGGTGACGTTTTTGGAATGAATGAGATAAGTATGGATGCTCTGAGTATAATTAGTTTTATGCTCTTTATCGTACTCCATTAGTTTTATAAGTGAAGGATGACAATTCTTCTTGAGAGTATCAATACTGTAACAAGATTCCACAAAGTGATAGAGGGCATATTCTTCATAGGTGTAGAAATACTCTTCCTTATTAAGAGACCTGCCTAATCTTAAAGCATTCAAAGATTGCAAATAATGCTCCTGCACTTCTTCTAACCCGTGATAACTACGGCTTATGCCAGCATATAGAATGTTGCTTTTTAAAAAATCTTTAAATTTTATTATAGTGGAATTTAAAAATTGTTTTTTGTTATCACAACCAACTATTAAGACAATGTAATCATCATGAATTACCGCTTTACTGTTGGGTATCTTTCGTTCGATCTCATTTCTTAAAAAATACAAGGATGTTTTGCTATTGTCAAAACTGCTGATATCTAGCGTGAGAGTATAAAGATTTTTCTTCAAGTTTAAATTTAGGGTTTTAATTCTGTCTTTAATTACTACTTTATCCCTGATTTTTCCGGAAAATAGCTCTTCGAAGAAATGTTCATGCATTAATCCTTGTGAAAACTTTATAAATTTGTTTTTTTGCAGTTCAATAGATATGGCTTTAGCTAGGAGGTCAGTCAATTCAAAGTCTGTATCTTCAAAGGGTTTTTCATGAGCAATAATGCTTAAAGCAGCAATTTGTTTACCGTGTAATTGTATTTTACTCATGATCCGAGGGTATTTTGAGTAAGGATCACTCCACAAAAAAGAGGATTCGCTCTGGTTAATGAGCTGGGCAAGTTTATTGTATCGATTTACTAAACTTAGTGATGGGTAACCAACATTAACAAATTCATTCCATACTGGGTCGTCATTTGCATTAGAATTTTTTAAGTGGGCGATGGTTTTTAAACTCAGATCGATAACTAAAATTGTGTTTCCCAGCATGTCATAGCCTATTTCAACTAATCGTTTCAAGCCCACTTCTCCTGCCAGTGCATCCAATAGTTTTAGGGAGTATTGTGCTAAAAGGGGTTGCTCAGTCTTATCTGTTTTTAAGTTATACATTAATAATAACACCCTCCTTAGTGGGATTGTGCAATATGAACAAAATATTCTATATTATATCGGATGGATATCCAAAGGCTTATTAACGAAAAAATCAAATATTTATAAATAGACGCAAAAATCAAAAAAAGCAAACATTTAATATTGTCACAATTCAATTTTATCAGAACGGTTGCAAAATTAAAAGAGTAAGTGTTTAAAACCAAAGAGTAATAAGGGGGAGTAAAAATGTCAAAAATCCAAGAAGTAAAGGCTATGGTTGAAGGAGGTAAGGCCAAAATAATTCCAGGTGTAGTCCAAGAAGCATTGGATGAGGGGAACTCAGTGGATACTGTTCTTCAGGCGATGATTGACTCCATGAGCGTTGTGGGCAACAAATTTTCTACAGGCGAGATGTTTGTTCCGGAAATGCTAATGGCGGCAAAAGCTATGTCCAAAGGTATGGACGTACTTAAGCCCCTGCTCTCCGGCGAAAGTACAGCATCTTTAGGGAAATGTGTTATTGGAACAGTAGAGGGTGATCTCCATGACATCGGCAAAAGCTTGGTGGCGATGATGATGGAGAGTACCGGATTTGATGTGGTAGATTTAGGTGTTGACGTGCCTGCAGCTAAGTTTGTTGAGGCGGTTAAAGAAAATGAAAATGTAACTTTAGTAGCCTGTTCAGGTCTTTTGACAACAACCATGCCGGCAATGAAGGAAACTGTTCAGCTTCTAAAAAGCAGTGGGCTAACGGGAATCAAAGTCATGGTTGGCGGTGCACCTGTAACCATGGAATACGCTGAGGCAATAGGAGCCGATGGCTTTGCTGCCGACGCAGGTAGTGCTGCTGAAAAAGCTAAAGAATTAGTTACTACTTAGAATAATCCATATATTAAGGAGGGTGAGAATTTATGTTAACAAAGAGACAGAACTTATTGGAAACCATTAAAGGTGGCAATCCTGACCGTTTTGTGAAGCAGTATGAATTTTTACACATAATTATGGAAGCTATGGTAGCATCAGCCATTCCTGCACCGGGTCAGACATTAAAAGATGGCTGGGGGATAACATGGACATGGCCTGAAGGTCAAGTAGCACATTTCCCTGTACATGATGAAGAACATAAGGCCCTGAAGGATATTACCCAATGGAGAAAATACGTGAAAGCACCTGTTATACCTACCGCTGATGAAGTGTGGGCTCCGGCTATAGCCCATGCCAATGCTGTTGACCGCAACGAAGAGTTTGTCACTGCATGGATAGCACCGGGTGTATTTGAAATGACTCATCACCTAATGGGTATAGAAGATGCCTTAATGGCTCTATATGAAGAACCTGATGCAATGCACGAGCTCATTGATTATATTACTGAATTTGAGTTAGAATATGCCAAAGTATTAATAGAAAAAATCCGTCCTGATGCACTTTTCCATCATGATGATTGGGGTAGCCAAAAGAACTCCTTCATGTCTCCGAAAATGTTTGAAGAATTTTTCCTGCCGGCTTACAAAAAAATATATGACTTCTATAGAGCCAATGGTGTAGAGCTAATTGTTCACCATAGTGACTCTTATGCCGCTAACCTAGTTCCCCATATGATCGAAATGGGAGTGGACATCTGGCAAGGCGTTATGACTACTAATAACACGCCTGAACTTATCAAAGAATACGGTGGGAAAATATCTTTCATGGGCCATATTGATAGCGGGATTGTTGACTTCCCCGCTTGGACACCGGAAATATGCGCCGAGGCTGTGGAAAAAGCTTGTAAGGATTGTGGAAAATTATATTTTATTCCATGTCAGACTATGGGTGGGCCTTGGAGTTTATTCCCAGGGGTCTATGACAAATTAAACGAAGAGATAGATAGAATGAGTAGCGAAATGTTTGAAGAAGCCATATAATCATTAATATTAATCATCAATTAGTCCTCAAAGCCTTCGAAGTTCGGCTTCGGAGGTTTTCCTTATTGTTTAAGTAAAAATTAGCAAGGAGAGGTGTTTTTTAATTGGATAAAAGTAAGATAAAAGTTGCTATCCTGGCAATTTCCTCTGTGTTAATGGCTGCCATGACCGCATCAGCCATATTAGCCGATATCTCAATATATTATTCTGAAGTAGAGCAATCTGTCATCCAAATGGTTTTGACTTTACCGGCTTTATTAGCGATGGTATTTGCTTTAATTTCTGGTCCGCTTTCCACTAAATTTTCTAAAAGGAATATTGTCATTTTTGGACTTTTGTCTGCTTTTTTCGGTGGGGCATTGGCCTTTATATTTGGGGGAATTAGTATCTATGCACTTCTCATTGCCAGTGTGTTAATTGGAGTGGGGCAAGGGATAAACTCCACCATGTCGATGGCTTTGATAGCAGACTACTTTATTGGGGAAGAACGTAGTACACTGATGGGCTTGCAGTCGGCGTTTGTCAACTTTGGCGGGATGGTAATCGTACTAATATCAGGAGTCCTGGCTGGATTTGATTGGAAGTTATCCTATCTGGTTTACTTTGTTTTTCTACCTGTTTTATTTCTTGTAATAAGAGGTTTGCCGAACCAGGCTCCATTAAAACAGACTGTAAGCTCTACAAAAGAAGAGAGCAAATTAAACAAGGTAGTATATTACACCTGCTTTGTAGTATTTTGTTTTGCAGCTTTGTTGTTTGTGCTTCAAACAAATATATCCCTTGTTATTGCCAATAATAATTTGGGGAATGCAACATCCGGTGGACTTGCTAATTCGTTTATGGTTGCTATTGGTGCTATTACCGGGTTTTCTTATGGACATCTAAAAAGACTATTGAAACAATATATTATTCCGGTTGGCATCAGTGCAACAGCCTTTGGCATGTTCTTGATTTTTGCAGTTGGCAATCTAGCTTCTATTTTTGTAGCAGCCGCTTGCGCTGGCTTTGGGTTGTCTAGTATCATGCCTACTGCAATATTTAATGTATCATCTTCTGTAAAGCCAGAAGTTAGTGCTACAGCCATAGCGTTAACAACCAGTGCAGCCAATGTTGGGATGTTTTTTTCCCCGTTTATTATAAACGGTGTTG
>JAWSUQ010000165.1:0-6389 GCA_033549265.1 Bacillota bacterium | reverse complement strand
GTTGTATCGAAACAATTGGCTAGCGGGAATGAGAGCAAAACTAGGAATATTTAATGAAGAGCAACAGGATGAATCCCTTATTGAAGGGCTCCTTAGTATAATGCATAAACATCGTGCAGACTTTACCAATACCTTTAGTGCATTAACCTTTGATAAACATAAGGATATAGCTATGTTTGACACCCCGGAATTTAGCCAGTGGCATGAGCAGTGGCAGGCAAGATTAGACAGGCAGCAGGAATCGAAGGAATCCTCCCAGCAGTTGATGCGAAACTCCAATCCTGCGCTAATCCCTCGGAACCACCGAGTAGAAGAGGCGCTAGAAGCCGCAGTGACAAAAGGGGACTACAGTGTGCTGGAGCGGCTGCTTGAAGCTCTTTCAAAACCTTATGCTCACTCCCCTGAACAGGCTGATTACTGCACACTGCCTGAAATAGCTGCTGGTCCATACCGAACATTTTGCGGTACCTGATCTATAGGCCCTTATATAAAATAATTCTTAGTAAAGCATTTTAACTACTTTCCAAATATTCGTTGTAGTATACGTTGAAAGAATGGTTTCCTAATTGTAGAATTTTGGCTCTCTATGATCTCGGTGCTTGGTTTGGCTGGGCTAACCTCCAGTGAACGATCTCGGTGCTTTTCATGATGCTGAGGCGCCTTTGGGTGAGAGAGCTTTTTTTCAGTTTTTTTACTGGTGGACTCCGCAAAAGTCCGAGGCTGCTCGCTCTTTTTTGATTTTGCTTGTAGCCATTTCTGAGCCCTAGATCTGTTTTCATTCAAAAGAGCATCCGAGGGCAAATCCGATTCAGTAATCATAGCTCCAATATGCTCCTCTATTTCATAGAGGGTCATAAGGTCTTCACCTGTCACTAAAGTGATAGCACAGCCTCTGTTTCCAGCTCTGCCGGTACGTCCAATCCTATGGATATAGCTATCTTTCTCTACAGGGACATCATAGTTGATCACTAAGGACAAGTCATCAATGTGAATACCGCGGGCAGCAACATCCGTGGCTATTAGTAGATGGAACGCCCCCTGCTTGAACTGATGAATTATTTTTTGCCGTCTTCCCTGAGGGATATCCCCGTGCAGCGCTTGAGAAGCATATCCCTTTCGGGATAAGTAACTCTGAAGCTGATCTACAGCAACTTTTGTGTTGCAGAAAACTATGCAACTTTCCGGCTGTGCAATCATAAGTAGCCTGTTTAGCTGGAAACGTTTTTCATCTTTATCTACACGATAGTAAACTTGTTGGATGGTATCTACTGTCTTGGTCTGCGATTCGATTTCAATAGTTACTGGATGTTTCATGTAAAGCCTACATATTTTACGAATTTCGGTAGGCATGGTAGCTGAAAAAAGGAGAGACACCCTATCTTTGGGAAGGGTTTTGATTATTCTAACCACCTGGTCGATAAAACCCATATCCAGCATCCTGTCCGCCTCATCAAGTACCAAAAATCTTATATGTTTAGTTACTAAGTTCCCTTGACGAATGTGATCAAACACTCGGCCGGGTGTTCCGGTGACAATAGATGCTCTCTTTTTTAGTGCCTGGATTTCAACGTTCATATTGTGCTGCCCATATACAGCTATTGTCTTATGCCGAAGATGCTTTGACATTTGTTTTAGATCACTGTCTACTTGGATTGCCAGTTCCCGTGTGGGTGTGAGAATCAAAGCTTGAGGTCCTAACGCTCCTGGATCAGTCATTTGCAGTATGGAGACGCCAAAGACAGCAGTCTTACCACTGCCTGTTTTAGACATCACGATGAGATCTTCTTTATTGAAAATATGAGGGATTGCACTGGCTTGCACCTCGGTAGGTGCCTCAAAGCCCATTTCTTCAATGGCCTTTAAAATGGGAGGTGAAATACCTAAATCATCAAAGCTATTATTCATTTTTATCCTCTTTCATTAATACGAGATGCCTTTATTATATCATATCCTTCTTGTTTGTCGATAATAAGTGCTGAGGCCCAATTTTCGTACTTGAAGTCTTGCTAAAAACGACAGAATAAGATTTTAGCAAAATAGAAATAATAAACGTGAAATTAAAACGAAAGGGGAATTTCAATGTTAAATCCTTTTAAAGAAAAACCAATGCAACTGGGCGATGCCATAATGGATTGGGAAACAATATACCCTAAGCCTTACTCAAAAATGGATGTGGATCCTTACACCAAAATCCGTATTATTTTGATGAACGGTATTGAAGTGGAAGCAGCTATATTTTCTCACCAATTTCACCGCAATTGCAATAATAATGAGTTGCGGAGAGATTTGGCCATGTCTCGACGGATAGAGCAATTGCAGCAAAAACATATCAATTGGCTTAAACCTATTGATGAAACTACCCTTGAGACCACAATCGGATACGAACATGTGGCGGTAGACTTGACGGCCTGGCTTGCTCAGAATGAGCCCGATCCCTATGTAAAGCAGACTCTGGATTTTGCCCTTTTAGAGGACTTTGACCACTTGTATCGATACTCTAACTTGTTAGACCTGGATAAAAATATTCCTTCCCATGACCTTGTTAAAGGCTATGTGGAAATTACACCGGGGCGCCCAACCATTGCTGAGCACCGTCATCCTAATGAAGCAGTTAGAGGATATGTAGATTTTAAGAAAGCTGATATTCAAACAAAGCTAAACATCTTAACTATTACAGCTGGTGAACAGCAAACCATGAACTTCTATATGAATATTGGCAACACTTACTATAATGACCTGGGGCGTCAGCTATATCAAGAAATAGCTATGATTGAAGAGCAGCATGTCAGCCAATACGGATCACTAATTGACCCTAATGCCACTTGGCTTGAAAATTTATTGCTTCATGAGTACAATGAGTGTTATCTGTACTATTCCTTCTATCAAGATGAAAAAGATCCCCATGTAAAAGCTATCTGGGAGAAGCATTTCCACCAGGAAATTGCGCATCTGCACAGAGCAGCGGCCCTTCTAGCCCAATATGAAAACAAACAGTGGGAGCAGGTTATTCCAAACGGAACATTCCCTAAGCTGCTTAAGTTCCATGATACCAAAGATTATGTACGGAAAATCCTCGGAGAACAGATTGAACTTACAGCTGATAAAGAAGACTTGAAAAATGTTAATGACCTGCCAGATAATCATACTTTTTTCTGGTATCAAGATAAGGTGAATCATGATATTACCTCTGTCCCTAGCCATGTAACAGTTTATCAGCATCAAAAGGTGAAGGGTGAGGATTACCGGTCAGAGGTAAAACCAAATGCGGTAGAAGCATTAAGAGATCGAAAAAATGACAATGTAAAGATTGCACGAACTAAGCAAAAGCAACCCGCTAAAGTTTAAAAGTTAATAGCCAATAACAAATGTTTAAATCGGCCCTTGCAAAACATAAGGTTATCTGATATAATGACATCAAGCACCATCCCTATAGTGACTTAGGTAAAAATGCTTTTGCGAGAACACTTTTGTTTAGGTTTTTGTACAGGTAGTTAAACTAGTCTTTCGGATAGTGTTTTTTGTTTTTTGTTTTTTGTTTTTTGTTTTTTGTTTTGGTTAAGCTTAAAGAGTTTTTTAGTTGTTGTAAGTTTCGAAGTGTGTAAAATATTAAACAGGATTAAGTTAAGTTAAATCAAGTTAAATCAAGTTAAATTAAGTTAAGTGTAAGTTAGGAAGTGTGTTAAATATCTTGATGATTTCAACAGTAAAAGTTCCTAGATTGTGTATGTCAAATATTGTGTTTTACCTATAGGGATTGGCTGCTAAAAAGAGGTTTGCAATTAATGCAGACCTCTTTTTTATTTAATCGTTCACAGCTATTTGCAAAGTGGTAAAGATAAATAAAATGTAGTTTCTTCAGGTTTACTTGTTACCCAAATCCGACCATTGTGATATTCAACTATTTCCTTAGCGATAGATAGACCTAACCCACTGCCTCCACCAGAAGTCCTTGATTTAGAGCCGGTAAAAAATCTATTAAATACATGAGGAAGATCTTCAGGGGCAATCCCCAATCCGTTATCTGTAACTTTAATTATTACCTCATCGGGGTTCTCTGTGTTGTTGAAATAATAATCCAATGATATTGTCCCTTCTTTTGGTGCATGTTTAATAGCATTATAAATGATATTGGCAAAAGCTCTATCAACTCTATCAATATCGATTTCCACAAAAGGGGAATTCTGAAAGCTGGGGCCTCTATTTGCTGAAATAAATTCAAAGCTTATTCCAGCAGTTTGTACATCAAGAAAATATTTTTCATATATTTTTTGCAGTAGCTTTTCTACTGAGACTTGCTGGGGTTCTAACTTTAATTTTCTAGTTTCTAACTGAGTTAAATCAAAAAGATCTTGGGTTAAATGGTTCAATCCATTTATTCTTTCTTTAATTCGTTGTAGATATCTTTTTAGTTGTTCCGGGTTCTCTACTATTCCATCAGAAATAGCATTTACATATCCTAATACGGAGGTCATTGGGCTCCGTAAGTCATGGGATATATTGGTGAGCAAGTCAGTTCGGGACTTTTCCATCGTTGATAAGTCCTGATATGCTTTCTCCAACTTTTCATTAGCGCCTTCTAAAGCAATTGTTCTCTCGATTACTTTTGCTTCTAGACTTTCATTTAATTGCTGGAGGTTAGTAGTAATTTCTTCAATTTTTGAAAAAGCCTTGGTAAACTTCCTGGACAAAATAATAGACTGTGAAAAAACAAAAACTAAAAATCCCCAGGAAGACAGACTGGTTGTAGCAAGGCTTTTACTAAGATAAATTAAGGAACTTTCGTAAAGAATATCATTTATTATTGTGCAAACAAAAAAAACCACAGCCAAACCTATAGCAATTGCACCTTCCCTTTTTCGTAAGCAAGCTAAGCTTAAAGCATAAATTAAATAGATAATGATAAATAATACATAAACCTGATAGATTATGTTATATTGGGCATAGACTTTAACTGGATTAAATAATACTAGAGTGCTAAAGATAAGAGCAGTTGCTATCGATAGATTAATTACTTTTTGTGAAACTTCTCTAGATAAAATAGATTTCAGATATAAAATAAATACTGGGGTCCCTAAATAAAAAGTTAGGTATTCTACCTTAAGGGCCAATTCCCAATCGAAAGTAGGGAATAGCTGAAATACAAACATTTTCCCTACAAAAAGAGCTCTAATGCCAATCATGGTGCAAAAAGCTCCAAAGTAAAGGTTAGACCTCTCTTTTCTACGATAAAAATAGAAAATTAAATGGTAAATCCCCACAACAAAAAGACTACCAAAAACAAAAAGGTCAAAAGCTAAATGCCAATTAGACATCAATTTTATTTGCTCTTCCGTTCCAATTCTAAGATTTTCAAGTATTCCACCATTTTTATGATGATAATTTGACATTTGAATGATTATTTCTATATCACCCTCACTAGGATTGAAAAAGACAGTTCTAGGTTGAAATTGAGGAATAGAATTATCTGCCTTTATACCTATATTACCGTTAGCGGCTAACAAATCTTTATTTACCCATAGCTTATAAGCAGTCCACATTTTCGGGATCTCAAGACCTAATGATTCATTTAACTGATTGGTGGTTATGAGCAATCTGTAAGTTGCAAAACCATCTCCTATTAGGTTTTCATTGTTAATATTATAATTATTCCAAGGAGCAGGCACATTAATAAATTCCGGATTTAGAGCACTACCATCAGTAAATTCTTCTGGTTCAATTAACTGTTTCCAATAAAATTCCCAACTGCCTTTCAGGCTTATTATCCCATCTTCTTCCAAATCCCAAATTGAGAGATCAAGAGAACCTTTAGTTGACTCAGGCAATTTTTCTAGATTAGCTTGCTGCGTGCAACCAGTTAATATAATTAAAACAATAAAAATTAAAAACTTATGAAGCTTTTTTCTCATTAAATTGCCTCCATCTCAGCTATGACTATATTGAGGTAATGATATTTGTATTAATAGAAATTCTACATCTTTCTAGATTATCCTACAGATTATACAAAAATAAAACAAGAGTATAAAATGTTGTTAGTTTGGATAATTAATTACTAAATAATGTTAAAAGGCATTGAAAAAGTTTAACAGTAAAGCTAAACTAAAAGAGACAGAAAGTATGAAAAAGGGGTGATAACGTGGATAATTATGAAGTGATTTTAGACTTTTTCAACAAGGCAGATAAGCCTGTTAAGGCTGGGGAAATCGCAACTGCAACCGGTATAGACAAAAAAGAGGTGGACAAAGTGATGGCAAAGCTTAAGAAAGAACAAAAAATTGTATCTCCAAAGGTTTGCTATTGGGAAGTTAACAAGTAATATGACAAAAAAAGCAGCAGGATAGACCTGATGCTTTTTTTTAGGTTGAAAAGCCATTTGAAGAAACTTAATTTTT
>JAWSUQ010000164.1:0-6416 GCA_033549265.1 Bacillota bacterium | reverse complement strand
GCCAGCTGCTCTACCCCGCGACATTATCAAACTTGGAACTGTTTTCACCGCTCAAGTACTTATTATGCACTAAATTAACTTATAAGTCAAGGAATTTTTACTTAAAAATTTTACCAATATCTCGCTTCTTAATAAATTGGTTAAAACAGTTGGCAATAACGCTCACATAGGCATTTTCATTACTAAGCAAATATAGCTCCCGTTTTAGATCTACACCTACTAGGTTTAATTGCTGCAATTTGCCAAGTTGAACTAAGTCCCTGGCTGCCCATTTTGAAACAAAACTAATCCCTAGCCCTGCTGATACAGCTGTTAAGACAGCTCTAGTAGTTCCTAGTTCCATCATAACTTGCAAGGCACTAATTTTTATTCCATGGTCAGCTAGAATCTTCTCAACCGCAGCCCTGGTGCCAGAGCCCTGTTCCCTCAGGATTATTTTAAAATTAACTAAGTCCTGAATAGTAAGCTCTTGCTCAATAACCTCAGCGTTCTTTTTACCTGCTATCAATACCAGCTCATCCTCTAAAAAGGAAATCGATTTTAACCCATTACCCTTATAAGCTATTCCTGTGATTCCTACATCAATAGCTCTTTCCCTAAGCCAGTCAGCAACTTGCTTACTAGAGCCTATTCTTAATCCTACCTCTATATTTGGATATTCCTTAACAAAATCCCCCAAAATATAGGGCATAATATATTCACCGGGAATAGTGCTGGCACCTATCTTCAAGCTTCCAACCTCTAAGTTTTTTAGCTTGTCTATACCAGTGATAACCTCTTGGTAAGAGGACAAAATAGTAGTCGCTTCCTCAAACAATATTTTCCCACCGTCTGTTAAGCAGATTTCTTGTTCTAATCGATCCAGCAGTTTAATTCCCAGTTCTTCCTCCAACGCTTTAATTTGGAAGCTAACAGCAGGCTGAGTTATGAAAAGCTTTTTGGCTGCTTTAGTAAAGCTTTTAGATTCTACTACAGTTACAAATGTTTCGAGCTGCTTTAAATTCATAATTTTCTACCTAATCCATTGGCTCAGCAACGTAGCATAAGCGCCTAGTTTGGTTGCTTGCCTCTTTTAATGTAAAGGCATGATAAACACCTAAGAGCCTTAAGTTTGCTTCCTTTAAATAATTAGCTATCTCAGCTGTTTGATAAGCCTTTTCTTGATGAACCTCTTTAAATTTTTCATAAACCTCTTCTTTCTTGATAAAGCCTGTCAGTTGAATTTCCCATATATCTAAGTCACTATCATAATTATTCTCCCAAATTAACGTCATCCTTTCTTCATCAATTACAGTTATTTCTCCTGGTGAGCGCTGCAGCTTTTCAACAGCATTCAAGTCAAAAATAAATAGTCCCTGGGGCGAAAGATTTTCTTTTACTCTTTTAAATACTGCCACCAATTCATCACTAGATAGGAGATAGTTCAAACCATCCTGATAGCAGGTTATGATATCCGCCGCAAAGTCAACCTGAAGCTCCCTCATATCTTGCTCTAAAAAGTCAACCTCCAGCCCTAGGTTAATTGCTTTTTGCCTTGCTTTGGCAAGCATTCCCTGGGATATATCTATCCCTACAGCATGGTAACCACGGCGAGCAAAAGGCAAGGTAGTATTACCTGTACCACAAGCCACGTCAACTATTTTTTTGCCTTCTCTATGAAAATTTGTCATTATCTCCTCTACATAATTCACCCATGCCTCATAATCTACATGCTCCATTAAATAGTCATAGATCTCTGCTAATTTATTATATTGATTCTCCAATCAAAACCCTCCCAATCAGCATTTCAAAACTCCTTACCTTATTTTATCGAATTGGATTATCCTTAGCAAGATGTCTCTTTTTCTGCAAATAGCGCTCCTTAGGCATTATTTCCCCGGAGGTAAATTCCTTTTCTAATTGATCCTTTTCTTTTCCTTGTTCTATTCTTTTGCCAAAGCTCGTTACTTCTCCTGCTCTAAAATTCTTATCCATTATACCCGCTTCCTTTCCATTAATTAATTTTTAAAACAATACATAAGCCTTTTCTTCAAGTTAAATAATAAGACGGTAATAAACTTTTATTTACACAGTAGGTTGAGTTTCAAGTTTTCTTAAAATAATAAAAAGAGGTGGATTAATGAAACATCTTCTACTTATTATTCTACTCAGTTTTTCCTTTATTCTTTCTCCTTTAAATTTAGCAAATGCAGAAAACCCAGGCTGCCCTGATGTTCATCGTGATCTATTTCTAACTAGTCCCCTCCTGAAAGGGGAAGATATAACAGAGCTGCAGCACCGCTTAAGAGAGTTGGGCTATAACCCTGGCCAAGCGGACGGTATCTTTGGTCCTCTAACAGAAGCAGCAGTAGTAGGGTTCCAGCGGAATCAAGGGTTAGATGCTCCTAAAGGATTGGTGAACCTAGAATTTTGGAACAGCTTGGCAGAAGGCGTCACTATTGATACTTCAGTTGAAAAGCTAGAAAAGCCTGAAGGCTTCGTTTCAATCATTATCGATGCTGATAAAAAAACCTTAACAGTTTACGATGATGATAAAGTTCATGTAGTCCTCCCCGTGGCAGTAGGAAAATTCAAAACCCCCACACCTATTGGTGAATGGAAAATAGTTCATAAATCTACAAACTGGGGTGGTGGCTTCGGCAGTCGGTGGATGGGTTTAAATGTGCCATGGGGAATCTACGGAATTCACGGTACTAACAAACCCTACTCTATTGGGACTAATGCCTCCCACGGCTGTATTCGTATGTTTAATAAGGATGTGGAAAAACTATATCCTATAATTCCCTTAGGAACGCCTGTTTCAATTGTCAGTGAGTCCTATCCTAAGTATCCGCCAGGCTTTAAAAAACGTCTATTAAAGGCTGGTATGTCTGGCCCTGATGTTATCGAAATGCAAGTTAAATTGAAAGAAGCCGGTATTTTTTGGGGCAGAGCAGATGGTCGCTTTGGTAATGGTACAGAAATCTTTGTCAAAAGGTATCAAGCTTTTACTGGCCAAGAGCTTACAGGAGAGTTTCATCAAGAAGACTATGATTTATTAGAAGAGCTTCTAGCAGAAATTGAAAATAACATTCCACCGGAACACTCATTAAATAACAACATTAATTAAAAAATAAACACTTTTATTTCTTTAGCAAGGAATAAAGGTGTTTATTTTTTTTTATTGAATATAATCTTACTAAACATTTTTTAAGAGGTGAGGATAATGAAAGAGCTTACGAGACAGCTCTTGGCAGAGCGTGGCGTCAAGTTAGAAGATATTGCTACTATCGTTTTAGAATTACAGTTACCCTACTTACCTAATCTTAGCTTAGCTGATTGCCTGGAGAGCGTAGAGCGAATTATTGAAAAAAGAGAAGTAATCAATGCTGTGCTTACTGGCATCAGCATTGATAAGCTAACAGAAAAAAACTGCTTCGACGAGCCCTTATCATCTATGCTTAAGACAGATGATGGCCTTTATGGCATCGATGAAATACTGGCTCTAAGCATAGTTAATATTTACGGAACTATTGGCTTAACTAATTTTGGTTATTTAGACAAGACAAAGCCCGGTATAATTGATGGTTTAAATGATAAGAAGTCCGGCCAGGTAAACACCTTTCTTGACGATATTGTTTGTGCCATAGCTGCAGCAAGTGCCAGCAGAATCGCCCATCGAGATAGAGATACTAAATTAGCGGCAGCAAAAGCAGATGAAGCAAATTAGCCTTAGTGCCTTTGCCACCATTTTTTAGCCTCCACCCGGGTTCCTACAGCTATTGGAACCTGGGCTATTTTATCTTCACCCAAACATAATTCAAGGGTACCTACTATTTCCCCCGCTTCAATTGGAAGCTTTGCTAATCTTTCTTGATCATAGATAATAATAGTTTCTAGGCTAGCTTGCTCTTCTTCTTTAATGAAAAGGAAGAC
This sequence comes from Bacillota bacterium, assembly GCA_033549265.1. Classification (GTDB taxonomy): domain Bacteria; phylum Bacillota; class Desulfitisporia; order Desulfitisporales; family JAWSUQ01; genus JAWSUQ01. The sequence goes on along the minus strand of JAWSUQ010000164.1, from coordinate 2,501 downwards.
ATCTTCCAGCGCTTTAATTTCAATATTATTAGAAGCGTCATCTTGGATAGTGATTTGATCTACTACCTCTCCTTTTTTGATTACCTTTTGACGCAAACTAAAACCATATTCCAGCATACGTAGGGCCTCACCATATCTATCACTGCTATTTAATACTACCGCTACTAAGGTGGTACCTTCCCTTTCTCCTGATGCCACTAAACACTTTCCCGCCGCATTGGTTGTTCCTGTTTTTACCCCAGTAATCCATTGATATTGGCGCTGGAGGCGATTACAGTTGATCAGGGTAAGCTCTTTATCTTTATTTAGCCATTTTATATTAGTTTCATCGGTGAGGACAATTCTGGCGAAAATAGGATTTTGGATAGCATATCGTGCAATAAGAGCCATGTCATAAGCTGTTGAATAATGATTTGGCTCAGTATAGCCGTTAGTATTTTTAAAGCTTGTATTATAAGCCCCAATGCTACGGGCCTTCATATTCATCATATTTATAAAAAATTCTTCACTTCCCCCGATGTGTTCCCCAATCACAAGCGTTGAATCATTAGCTGATACTAATAAGGCTGCTTTAGTTAAATCGGCAAGCAATAATTGATCATGCCTTTTTAAGCCAATGTCTTGTCCAACTTTGTTGCCTGATCCTGCTGGTGATACTGTTACAATCTCATTCCCTTGACCAAACTCAATTGCTAGGATTCCCGTCATCATCTTAGTAAGACTGGCGGGAGGCCGTTTAGTATGCATATTTTTCTCTTGCAAAACCCGGCCCGAATCAGCTTCTATTAATACCGCAGCAGAAGCTCTCAATTTAGGAGGCGTCAGCTCTGTGTTAGATTCAGCTGCAGCAGGACTATTAATTGTTATTGCTAATACAGCTAGTAAAATGCACAAGAACATAATATTAGGAAGCTTATTATTTCGTGGATTCATAGCTTTACTCCCTTCTTATATAGGTTAATTTGGGTTCTTTAAATTTACTCATTTAGCTTTCCCAAATACATCAAAATAAATGAACTTAAATAAAATAATAAACTAGCCATAGCACGCAGCTTTATGGCTAGTTTATTATTTACATTGACAGCACGTTATTAATTGTTAAATGTTTATTCTCCCTTAAATTTATATCATAAATATCAAACCTTGGAAAATTACTAGAGCAGGTCCCAGTAATACGGCTATCAATCAGCCGTATTACTGGCCTGGCTGGACAGCCTCTATTTTGCTCTATGACTACTGCAATTCTGCCATCATTTAGCATTACCACCGAACCTACTGGATAAAGAGTAATGCTTTCTAGAAATCGCTGCAGTAAAAAAGGATCAAAATCTTGCCCACCGCTACTAGCCATTAAATCTAATGCTTCACAAGGCAGGAACCGCCTCCGGTAAATTCGGTCACTAGTCAAAGCATCATAGACATCGGCAATAGCTACTATTTGAGCAAATGGATGTATTTCACTTCCCCTTAAGCCTCTTGGATATCCTGAGCCATTCCACTTTTCATGGTGCTGAAAGGCAATGTTACAAACTAGCTGATTAAATTTTTTGCTATCGGTTAAAAGCTGGTAGCCAATCTCCGTATGAACCTTCACTTGACTAAATTCTTCTTCAGTTAGCTTACCAGGCTTGTCCAAAATAGCATCGCTAACCTTACTTTTACCTATATCATGCAAAAGAGCACCTATCCCCAAAATAGCAAGCTCCTCTTTAGTTAGACCCAAATTATATCCCATCAAAATCGCTAATACCGCTACACTAACACTATGGTTTAAAGTATATTCCTTTATTAGTCTAACGTCAGTTAAACTAGTTAAAATCATAGGATTTGTTAATAGTTCATTTAGCAGCTCCTGAATAATTGCAGTGACCTTATCAGGCAGTATCACATTTCCTACCTTGGCATTTGTCATAATTTCTTTAGTAACCTTTAAGCATTTTCTTCGGGTAACCTCTTGTATAATATCCTTAATAACAATAGGGCCTAAACGGTCATCCTCTACATAAATATGAAATACTCCTAGCCTAGAGAGCTGTTTAATGGCTTTGCTAGTCAAGGTACAGCCCTTATTAAGCAATATATTCCCCTCTGCATCTACGATAGGCTTTGCTAGCTTCATATAAGGCTTAGTCTCTTCAATACTTAATAATAACATTAATCCCATCCCTTGCCTCAAATTATTATATTAATAAGTTCAACCTTCATTATAATAACATAGAGAAAGGAATTTTTTTGTCGAAACATGTCGCCTTATGTTAAGATTAATTTTTAAAAAAGAGAGTAAAGATTCATAGTATTAACTCAATCCTAATAAAATTCCTACTAGTATATCTGCTTCACTAACCTCTATTGTATCTACCTTTAATGCATCCATCACATTAACTAGAATGTCTAATCCTGCAATGATGATATCCGCCCTATCCGGCATTAGTCCAGCCACTTGTCGCCTTTCCTCCAACGGAAGCTTTGCTAGCATTTCCCGTACTGAGGTGATGTCATTG
>JAWSUQ010000163.1:0-6457 GCA_033549265.1 Bacillota bacterium | reverse complement strand
GAATCTCATCTTACCATGTTTCAGCTCTATTTGTCAAGCTGTTTCTTTTTGGTAATTTTGTTTTGTCATTCTTTGTCGTTCGTTGGCAAATTTTTGGTTTGCCGTCCCGAGCGACTTTTATAGATTAACATGTTTCGCTTTTGTTGTCAACCAGGTAATTTGTGTTAAATTGAAAAACCCCTTGGATTAAATCCAAAGGGTTCTGTCTTACTTATATGTACTTTTAAAAACCTAAACTCTCCCCTACCACTACCACAGTAATGTCTGTCAGCCTAGGTCGCTTCTTAATGATGGAATAGGCGTTACAGATTCTAGTTTCCCCCTGACAGTCTGAACAGTAGCCTGTCTTAACACAAGGATTGGCTGTGCCAAGGCGCTTATTATTTATAGGGGAGGCAATCGCTCTGATCCTCTCAAGGGCGCTGTGCACGTCCTTACATATTTTATTAGTACCTACTACAATAGCTACTTTTTTTGGTCCAAAGGTTATTGCACTAACTCGGTTGCCTACACCATCGATGTTTACTAATACTCCATCTCGAGTAATTGCGTTTGAGCTACAAAGAAACACATCACTTAAGAGTTGTTTGCGCCGAATGTCCATTACTTCCGCCGGGGACAAGCCAGGAGCATTGTGATTTAAAATCTCAGCTCCTTTTTCCACCGCTTTTTCAATTAGCTTTAGCTCTGTTATAGTAGCTGACCCTCCTATCCCAACTGTGTTTCCAGGAGAAATAAATCCTAATACGTGTTCTGCAGCTTCTTCTTTATTAGAAAAATATACTGCATCAAAGTGATTCTTCTTTAGCGCGTTAACTACTTTTTCCCCCACTACATCATGATGCCATTGTTGAAAGTCCATTTACTTTTCCCCCTTATTTTTTCTTCTCTCCCACCATCTGCTGATAAAGCCCTGTGTACTTAACACAGCATAATTATTTTCATCCTCACCGGGAACAGGAATAATCCCCAGTTGGTCATGAAAGCTTTTCCTTGTATATAGACGATTAAATTTATTACTATTGCTATCAATATATTCTAGCTCTAATCCTGTACCACCCCAGTACATTACTTCCGCCAACTGTCTGTTAGAGTTAACTGGAAACCCGTTAATATTAAGTATAATATCACCGGTCTTTAGCCCTATCTTTTGGGCAATAGAGCCGCTTAATACCTCAAGCACCATTACTCCTTGAGGTGGAGCTACATATTTTGGCTCACCCTTAAACTCCTCATCCCTGCCTAGCTTGATTACAAGCTCATGGCCTAATGGACTAAATAATGCGGGTAGCAGCATCAGCAGGCTAAAATGAGATGCCAGTACAGCTAGTCCCAATAAAGCCATACTATAGCTTCCTAATAGCAATGCAGTTTTTCTGCTCTTTTCCTTAGGCCTTTGGGTTAGGGCCAGATCTCCATAACCTAAAGCTGCAGCCACCGGAAATATCTGATAGATAAAATTGTTTGGATCACCTTCTATATTAGGCTTTATTAGCGGCCACCAGTCTGGCATGCCTACACCTGATACTACTTGAGGATCTGGTACCACCATTAAGGCTAAGGCTATTAATGGTATGGGCCAGAATTTCTGGAGGTTAAATCCTCCTACAATTCTTCCGTCCGCCAGCTTAGTATATAAAGGTAAGGCTCCTAAATGTCCACTCACTAAAATTAAAACGCTTTCAACCATATGTAAAATTGCCACCAATCCTATCAGCATAGGAACATCCACTTCTGGAAAGCCAAAGATAATATTACTTAAGGAAATAATCCCTCCTGCGTAAGCAAAACAGATAAAACGAGGACTGATTAATAGTAGCATTATGGCTAAGAGCCATAAAAACTGTATTCCAATACCCGATAGAGAGACCCCCATGAAAACCATTAGGAAGCTTCCAACTAGTCCCCCTAATACCCCATGGGCAGCAGCTGTTAAGGTATGCTTTAGGCCCAGCTTTTCTTTTATACCGAACATTTCCTCCTTTTGCCTACTAATCCTGTTGTACTGAAAGTAGATAACCACAACAATTATCCAAAAGATTGGAGAAAAAATGGCAACTAGAAAACTTTGCAGTACCAGTTCAGCAATAGCTAGAAAATTATTGATATCCATCTCATCGGTCCTCTCTTTTAGTAAAAAGCCATGAAGTTAATACTCCACGGCTTCTATCCTATCGGTTTGCTTCAATTAATGGCTTGCTTCAATATTTCAATAGCTTGCTGAAGCTGCTCATCTTCCTCTGTTTCTAGATTAAGTTCTACAGCCACGTCCGGTTCAATTCCAGTTTCGTTAATATCAATCATCTCTGGAGTTAGATACTTAGCAGTTGTAAGCTTTAAAGCGGTACCACCGCTTAACTGATAAATTGTCTGCACAAGACCTTTACCAAATGTCTTGGTACCTACAAGAGTACCAGCATCCCTATCCTTAATGGCACCTGCCAATATTTCTGATGCACTGGCACTACCACCATTAACTAAAACCACTAGCGGTACTTCCAATGGTGTTTTAGTTGAGGTAATAGTTTCTGTAGAACGGCTGTCAACTATATGCACAATTGGACCCGGTGGAACAAAGAATTCAGCTACTTCAATAGCAGTTTGCAGACTACCGCCGCCATTATTGCGTAGGTCCAATATTATTCCTTTATAGTTTTCTTTCTGCAGCTCTGCCAATAGGTGTGCTAAATCTTTAGTAGTAGTATAGCTAAAAGTTGCAATATCTACATAGGCAATTTCAGGCTCATTCTCCAAAATTTCACCGTCAACTGAAGGAATATTAATTATTTCTCTAACTATTTCAAAACTTAAAAGTTGATGATTTCCCTCTCTAAAAATGCTTAATGTCACAGATGTTCCAGGCTCACCTTTCATCATAGACACAGCAGTATCCATATCCATATCGAGAGTTTCCACTTCATCAATTTTCATGATGATATCCCCCGCTTGAATCCCAGACTTTGAGGCAGGTGTACCCTTTATTGGCGAAACAACAGTTAAGCGATTTTCGTCCCTCATGCCTACATAGATGCCAACGCCACCATAGCTGCCTTCCATATGGGCTTCAAGCTCCTGATAGTCTTTAGGCTCCATATATACTGAGTAAGGATCCTTTAAAGACCCCACTAACCCTTTCATCATACCTTCAATTAACATCTGGTTTGTTACATCATTTAAAGATTCAGATTTAACTAGAGCTGCCACTTTAAACATTCTAGTAAGCTGGTGAATATTTGTTCCTAAAAAGGCAGCTCCTATAGCTGTCACTAGAAATGCAGTTAAGACAATCCCGGCTAAAAAGCCACCAATCCAACTTCTTCTCACTCCGTCACCACCATTCAGTCTTTATATATACTCCTGATATATATAGTACAACAATTCTAAACCTATGACAAATAAATTTTGCAATTTAAATATACTTTAAGATAAAAACGGCGCTTATTTGGATGCTTGAGTTCAAGCCAAAATAAACGCCGTTTTTTAAATAAATTTTAATAATTTATGAAATATATTAAAAGTCAAATTCTTTTAACTATCTCAAGTATGCCCAAGGGTTTGTATGAGTACCATTGATACGTACTTCAAAATGAAGGTGGGGGCCTGTGCTCTGACCAGTGCTGCCTATCTTGCCAATCACATCTCCTCTAGCAACCTCATCTCCTACTTTTACTAATATGGTCGATTGATGGGCGTAAAGTGAGGACATGCCTTTACCATGGTCAATAATAACAGTTTTTCCATAGCCGCCTAGCCAGTCGGCATAAACTACTGTACCAAAGTCGGTAGCCACAATATTCACGCCACTTGGAGCAGCGATGTCAATCCCTGTATGCATCCGTCTGGTTCTTAAAATTGGGTGAAGGCGCATGCCGTAATCGGAGCTTACTCTTTGATATCCTGGAACTGGCCAACTGGCAGGCTTAGTAATACCTTCTCCTTTACTATTCGCCAGGGCAGCCTGTAGCATTTTTTCAATTTCCTTATCTAAGGCTTCTAATTCATCTAAGGCCTTTTCGATAGCAGCTGCATCAGACTCTAAGGATACTAACCATTCTTGCCGCTGCCTTGTTTTAACTAACAAATCCTTTTCCTTTCGTTCCGTGTCTAATTTGATAGCCACAATTTCTTCTCTTTTTTGCTCAAGCGAAACCTTCTTTTCCTCTATTATTTGGCGTTCTGCTTCAATTTCATCAAGCAAAGCCATATCCTGTTCCATAATTTTTTCCAGCATTACCATCCTGGTAAGCAAATCATTTATGCTACTGGCCTGAAGTATTACCTCCATGTAATTTACCTGTCCATTAATAAATACTTCCTTTAATCGAGCGGACAATACTTCTAGCCGCTGCTGCTGTCTTTCTTCAGCCTCAAGTAGCTCCATCTCTGTTTCTACTACCTGGGCTTCAGTTTTTGCCAGCTGAACCTTTAAAGATTCAATATCCCTCTTAACCCAATCAATGTTTTGCTCCAACCGGGAAATTTCTGAGCTCACAGCGTTCACTTGTTTCTGAGTCTGCTGTAGCTGCTTCTCCTGCTGCTGGATTTGCCTGCTATTTTCCTGTTGTTGCTGACGCAGTTTGTCTAACTCATTTGCAGAAACAGGTATTAATACTTGGGACAAAAACAAAAGCACTGTCATTATAGCTAAAGGAACCCTAAGCTTTTTCAATACCTCCAATACTATTCACCTTCCCTCTCCCAAATTACCTACACGTCTAAAAACTTTCTCAATGAAATAGCACTGCCGCAAGCTCCTAAAGCCATCCCTGCCAAAATCATCCCCAGTAGCAGCTGCTTCAAGAGGCTAACATCCGTCAACAGCGGAATAAACTGCAATGTGACAGTTAATTGTTCAATTACCCCCATGTAACTAAACAAAAGAATTAAAACTGCAATACTAGCTCCAATCAAGCCTAAAAAGGTGCCTTCTAGGAAAAATGGCCAACGGATAAACCAATTGGTAGCACCAACTAATTTCATAATGGCAATTTCCCGTCGTCGTGCAAAAACCGTTAGTCTAATAGTAGTGGCAATTAAAAACACTGCTGCAATAGATAAGAGACTCATCAAAGCTAAACCTATTAGCCTTACCCAATGCGTAACAGCGAACAGCTTGTCCACATATTCCTGCCCATAGCGCACATCCTCAATCTCCGCCATTCTATTTATAAGCTTAGCAACGGTACCAACCTGAGTAGGGTCAAGAGTTTTCACCCGATAATAATCAGGCAGCGGGTTTTTTCCATCTAATGCTGCCACCAGGTCGTGTTCCCGACCAAAGGTCTTAGTGAGCTGCTCAAGGGACTTTTCCTTAGGTACTAAAGTAACTTCAGATACCCCTACAATTGTCTTAAGCTTATCACCAATAGCCTTGCTCTCTTCCTCTGACAAGTCTTGGACCAAAAAGGCAGCAATTTCTACGTCCGACTCTACACTGTCGGCTATATAATTTGTATTGAGAACTAATAAAAAAAACAAGCCAAAAATAAATAAAGTTATAGTAACTGTGGCGATAGAAGCTATGCTCATCCAACCATTGCGCCATAAAGACTTAACGCCCTGTAAGGCTAGGCCCCCAAAGGTGTTAATTTTCATAGCCATAGCCCCCTCTCGCTTCATCCCTGACAATTTTTCCATGCTCAAGGGCTACTACTCTTTTTCTCATCATATTAACTATTTCCTTGGCATGAGTGGCCATAACAATCGTTGTACCTCGTTTGTTCACTTCAGTTAAGAGGTCCATAATCTCCCAAGAAGTATCGGGGTCAAGGTTACCGGTAGGCTCATCCGCTACAATTAAATCAGGATTATTCACTATAGCTCTGGCAATAGCTACTCGTTGCTGTTCTCCACCGGAAAGCTGGTGAGGCAATCTTTCACCCTTGCCCTTTAAGCCAACCTGATCTAATACCTTGGTGGTTTTACGGAAGATATCATCCTTAGAGCATTCTACTACCTGCAATGTGAAGGCAATATTTTCAAAGACAGTCTTGTCAGATAAGAGCTTAAAGTCCTGAAAAATAACACCTATACTTCTCCTTAGATAAGGGATTTCCTTAGATTTCATACGGCAAATACTTTTTCCCTTTAACAATATTTGACCTCTATCAGGCAGCTCTTCCCGATAAAGCAAGCGAATCAGGGTAGATTTCCCGGCACCACTAGCACCTACCAAAAATATAAAATCCCCTTTTTCTATAGTCAGACTAATGTCGTTTAAAGCTCTTGTCCCGTTTGGATATGTCTTGGTAACATTAAAGAACTGTATCAATTATGTCACTCCTTCTAGTTGCTCTATATGTAAATTCTCAGAAATTCGCCAAAAAAAGAAAAAAAACAACTCAATAAAGAGTTGTTTCGACACAAATGCCCTAAATCCTTTTAGATAATATGGGAAATATATTCAATTATTTGTAAAAAATATAGGATTTTAAAGGTTTTTTGCCAATTGCTCTAC
>JAWSUQ010000162.1:0-6474 GCA_033549265.1 Bacillota bacterium | reverse complement strand
GGCTTTACAATGCTGGAAATTGGTTTTACAAGAGCGAAGAATGCAGTGAATATTATTATGAAAAACATGTTAACCATTTCTGTAGGGGCAGTAACCTTTTTTTTAGTAGGTTTTGGTTTAATGTTTGGTGACTCAATTGGTGGATTTTTAGGCTATGGTAAATTTTTTATGATTGGTGTCGAGGAACTAGATTTTGGCATCCCCACCATGGCATTTTGGGTATTTCAGGCTGTGTTCGCAGCAACAGCAGCTACAATTGTATCTGGGGCAGTAGCAGAAAGAATTAAATTCAGTGCATATTTCTTATTTACTATAATCCTGACAGCAGTAATATACCCTATCGTTGGCCACTGGATTTGGGGCGGTGGTTGGTTAGGAGCAATGGGCTTCACTGACTTTGCCGGTTCAACAGTAGTCCACTCCACAGGGGGCTGGGCGGCTTTAGTAGCAGCTTACTTCTTAGGTGCTAGAATAGGAAAATATTCTCCTGATGGAAAAGTAAATGCAATTCCTGGTCACAACATGCCGTTGGGTGCCTTAGGGGTAATGATTTTATGGTTTGGTTGGTTCGGCTTCAACACCGGTAGTACAATAGCAGGAACAGATGCAGCTATTGCGCCCATTGCAGCGGTAACTTTACTAGGAGCGGCGGCAGGAACATTGTCAACGATAGTTTATACCTGGATAAGATATGGAAAACCTGATCCATCATTAGTGCTTAACGGTGCTTTAGCAGGTCTAGTAGCTATTACTGCAGGTGCAGCTGCAGTATCTCCTGTAGGAGCTATGTTGATGGGAGCTATTGGCGGAATTATCATGGTAGAAGCCGTTAGCATAATTGACAGAAAGATTAAAGTTGACGATCCGGTTGGTGCTATTAGTGTACACGGTATTACTGGGGCCTTTGGAACAATAGCAGTTGGCTTGTTTGCCCTTGATGGTGGTTTGCTTTATGGCAATGGTGCTGAACTGTTAGTAGTACAGCTGATTGGGGTAGTTAGTGTGTTAGCCTTCGTAGGAATTGCCAGTGTAGCTTCAATCCTGCTTATTAAAGCAACAGTTGGCTTAAGAGTTCCTGTTAGTGAAGAAGAAGAAGGATTAGATGTAGGTGAGCACGGACTAAGAGCCTATGGCAGCCTAAACAACGAAAAGGCTACAGCTACACCTGTGATCGGTGCTAAGTAACAAGCAAAATAATAGAATAAAGATTCTATCAGCATAGTTCAAAAAAAAGATCTATAGGGAGGAATTCAAGTGAAAAAGCTTGATGTTATCATAAGACCCTCTAAGCTAGAGGTAGTTAAAGAAGCATTAGGAAAATCTGGTGTTAAAGGAATGACTATTACCCATGTAACCGGCTGTGGGCTGCAGCAGGGAAGAACAGAGTTTTATCGAGGCAGTGTTTATAATGTTAATTTATTACCTAAAGTAAAAATAGAGCTAGTAATAAATGATGATAGTTTAGATGAAGTCATTAAAACTATTAGAGAGGTGGCAACTACTGGTGAAATAGGTGATGGTAAAATATTTGTCTATCCGGTGGAAAATGCCATTAGAATTAGAACAGGAGATCAAGGTACAGAAGCAGTATAAGTCTCTAATATTTGGTTTAAGTTATCCAGAACAAATAGAGGTTCTTAGTATAATATAAAGAGTGCAATGTAATTCGGCAAAATTAAATGTACTGAAGCCGCTGATTTTCATATTATGAAAAGTCTTTCTATATACAATATTTCATTTTCAAAACTGTTGTCATATTTTAAGGATTATGCTATTATTAATTCAATAAATCATTTCCGCAATACGAAAGAGAATATGATGGTTGAAATTAGGTGTAAGGTTGAACCGTATCAACTCATCAGTAGGCAATGGAGTCTACATCTTTTGAAAAGAGGAGAAATCTGTCCTTTTTAAGAGATTGTAGACTTTTATTTTTAGCAAAAATATTATGAAAACATATTTTGCCATGCGGAAATAATAATCAAGTAAAAAATTGGGGGCGAATATTATGACAATGACAAAAGAAGATGTATTGCGTAAAGCGAAGGAGCAGGACGTAAAATTTGTAAGGCTGCAATTTACTGACATTTTTGGAGTGCTAAAGAACATAGCTATTACAGTTGAACAGCTAGAAAAGGCATTAGATGGAGAATTAATGTTTGATGGGTCTTCTATTCACGGCTTCGTAAGAATTGAAGAGTCAGATATGTACCTAGTGCCAGATCCGAATACCTTTGTGGTATTTCCTTGGAGACCAGGTAATGGAAGTGTAGCTAGATTAATTTGTGATATTTACACTCCTGATGGCAAGCCTTTTGCAGGATGTCCAAGAAATGTGTTAAAGAGTGTATTAGCTGAAGCTGAAGAAATGGGATATACAATGAATGTAGGGCCTGAGGCAGAATTCTTCTTATTTTTAACAGATGCTGAGGGAAGGCCAACTACTATTACTCATGATAAAGCAGGCTATTTTGATCTAACTCCCATCGATTTAGGAGAAAATGCTCGCCGAGATATGGTTTTAGCTTTAGAGCAAATGGGCTATGAAATAGAAGCTTCTCACCATGAAGTAGCACCAGGCCAGCATGAAATTGACTTTAAATATTCTGATGCTTTAGACACTGCAGATAAAATTGTAACCTTTAAATTTGTAGTAAGAACTATTGCGCAGCGCCATGGCCTACATGCTACTTTTATGCCAAAGCCTATCTTTGGTATCAACGGTTCCGGTATGCATACAAACCAGTCCTTATTTAAGGAAGGAAAAAATGTTTTCTGGGATCCAGCTGCACCATTGGAGTTAAGCCAAGATGCAATGTATTATCTAGGTGGATTACTAAAGCATGCTAGAGCAATTGCTGCCATCACTAATCCAACAGTAAACTCCTACAAGCGATTAGTCCCAGGCTACGAAGCACCAGTATATTTAGCTTGGTCCTGCAAGAATAGAAGTCCACTAATTAGAATACCAGCTAAACGTGGTCTTTCTACTAGAATTGAAATGAGAAATCCTGATCCATCCTGCAACCCATACTTAGCACTGGCTGTAATGCTAAAGGCGGGATTAGATGGAATAAAGAACAAAATTGAGGCACCAGCACCAACAGATAGAAACATTTATGCAATGAGTGATGCTGAAATGGCTGAGTTAGGTATTTTGGCATTGCCAGGTAGCTTAGAAGAAGCTATTAGCTGTTTGCAACAAAATGAAGTAGTAAAGAGTGCCTTAGGTAGCCATGTAACTGAGAAATTTATTGAAGCAAAAAAGATTGAATGGGATACCTTTAGAACTCAAGTACATCAGTGGGAACTTGATGAATTCTTAAGCAAATTCTAGAGTACCTATAAATAGCTATAAATAAGGGCTGATAGATAGGGGTGACTAAAATGCAGGGTGAATTTCCAACAGTACCATCGGGCTATGCGGTAGCCGGTTTAGTCCGGGGCTGGAGCTTAGAGATTAAAGAAATACTTGGAGCTCTAGGTAGTATTCTATAGAGAGCTTGCGGGGAAATAGGACTAGGCTGCGAGGGATAGATTCATCTCAAGCGGAGCTAGATATCTTAAGTGTTTTACCTGCTGGGAGATGATAGTTGACATGATTGAGATTGATGCACTAAACTTAGAATATAAGGAACTAAACAGCAGGCTAAAAGAGTTAATAGCAGCAGGAAACAAGAGTTTTCGGCTAATTAATCTAAACGGTCAGCGGTATAATTGTGGCAAGGTGATAAATTCACGTCCTGTATCACACCGCCCTTATGGTATGCTTTATGTAGGTTAATAGGTATTTTGATTATGGGAGTATAAGGCGAGGTGATTACATGCATAGTCATCGTCTGATCATAACTGCATCAGACTCCAATTACAGGACACAACTTAAACAGTTATTTGTTCAGGCAGGATACGTTATTGTGGGGGAAAGCGACAGCTATACCAATACGCTAAGACTGGTGCAAAGTAGGAAGCCAGACCTTATTGTAATTGATGGCGAAACTTCTGATATGAATATTATGGAGCTTCTGCATGTAATCGAAAGTGACAAGATTGCACCAGCGGTAATATTGACTAGTAAACTGCAGCGTCATATTGTAAACAAAGCAAAACAGTCTTCTTTCTGCTCTTACATTCTAAAGCCTGTGGCAGGACCAGTATTACTGTCTGCTATAGAGGTAGCCTTAGCAAACTTTGATAGGATACTACAAATGGAGCAAGAAATAGAAAAGCTGAAAAATACTCTTGAGACTAGGAAAGCTGTAGATAAGGCTAAAGGAATATTAATGCAGCAGCTTCATGTGTCAGAGGAAGAAGCTTATCGCAGAATAAGAAAAAAGAGCATGGATAAATGTATATCCATGAAAGAAGTGGCTGAAAGCATTGTTTTAGCTTACGAGTAAACTTTACTTAAATTATTTTTAAAGTTATTAAGTAGTAACATATAACAAAACATATAGGATTTAATGTCCTTATTGGCAACGGTGTAAGTAGATTAAGGTTATGTTTTAAGGGGGGTATAAGATGATGGATCGGAAGGATGTAAAGGTAAAGACAGTGCAGGCTGTTGATAGAACACTAGGAATTTTAGATACTTTAGGTAAAGAAGGCGTTCCCATGACTCTGACAGCTCTAAGTGCTGAATTAAAGCTTAATATCAGTACGGTCCATCGTCTCTTATCCACCTTGATTGTGTGGGGATTTGTTGAGCAAGAACTTGATACAGGTAAGTATAAGCTAGGCATCAAAGCCTTTGAGATAGGAAATGCAGTCTTCAAAAATTTAGATCTATGTAAAGTGGCAAAGCCCATCTTAAAAGACTTAGTAGAAAAATTTAGTGAAACAGTAAATCTAGCAGTTCTAGATGGCAGGGAAGTTGTATATATTGAACAGGTAGAATCAAAAAATGTAATTAAAATGATGGCAAAGCCTGGAACTAGAGGGCCTGCATATTGTACCGGCTCTGGTAAAACCCTTTTGGCTAAACTCACCGATAGAGAAATAGACAGGATGTTTGGCAAGTATAATTTTATCAAATATACAGAAAATACTGTAGATAGTGTGGAAAGACTTAAAGAGAAGCTGGACGAAATTAGAAAAAAAGGCTATGCTATTGACCAAGAGGAAATAGAAGCGGGAGTCAGATGTGCAGCGGTCCCGGTATATAATCACGAGGGTAATATGGTGGCGGCTTTAAGTATTACTGGTCCTGGCAATCGACTAAGCTATGAGTATTTAAAAGATGAAATAGTACCAGAGCTATTAAGTGCAGCTATGCAGATTTCTCGAAGCTTAGGAAACCATCATATACGCTAATATCAGTCCTGTAATAGATTCCAAAGGGGAGGTGAGATTATGCAGTTCACGAAAGCCCACGGATTAGGAAATGATTTTATCTTGATTGATGCTTTCACCACGGAAAATATTCAGGTTGAAGACTGGGGCGGGTCAGCGAAAAAAGCCTGCGATAGAAATTTTGGCATAGGAGCAGATGGGTTAGTTATTATAGAAAAATCTGATGTAGCAGACTTGAAGATGCGAATTTTTAACAGTGACGGCACTGAGCCTGAGATGTGCGGCAATGCTATTAGATGTGTAGCTGGTTATGTTTACCAGCATAAGCTGATAACAAAAAAGAAAATAACTGTTGAGACAAAGGCAGGCATTTTAGTACCTGAAATAATTGAGTCTAGCAATCGTAACCATTACGTCAAAGTAGAAATGGGTGAACCAATTCTTGAGCCTATCAAGATACCTGTTAATCTTGATCAAGACTTAACTAAAGTAGTAAATTATCCTCTTGAGGTTAATGGAAATATAATTCACATTACTTGTGTATCAATGGGAAACCCTCACTGTGTAGTATTTGTTTCTGTTATTACTGATGAGCTAATTACCTCATTAGGACCTATTTTAGAAAAGCATCCTATTTTTCCGAACAAGACAAATGTCGAGTTTGTGGAAGTAATCGATTCAGAACACTTAAAGATGAGAGTATGGGAACGGGGTGCAGGCCCAACACTAGCTTGCGGTACAGGAGCCTGTGCTGCTTTAGTGGCTGCCAAACTGAACAATGTGGCAACTAATAAGGCAGTGATCCATTTAGCTGGTGGAGATTTAGAAATTGAGTGGGCCGATAGTAACAAAATCTATATGACTGGACCTGCAGTAGAGGTTTTTACAGGTGATTTTCCAAATGAAACATAGATTGTGCCAAAATATTGAAAATAAATACCACGATGTAAAAAAAAGCTAAAGGACAGCTTTTAAGTTGTCCTTTAGCTTATAATTATGTTAAAAATATAGCATAATTTCCACACGGTGGAAATCTTCCGTATAATAAAAGTTTTTACATTATGAAAACATGCCTAAAAGATGAGAAAACCCTGATTTTATAGGGTTTTTTCTTATTTCATATTATGAAAATATCTTTCAAAACTAATGTTTTTTTCTCTAAATCGTAGTATCATAGTACATGAG
>JAWSUQ010000161.1:0-6476 GCA_033549265.1 Bacillota bacterium | reverse complement strand
CCATTGCTAACCCAACTGATAAAATAGTAAGATTAATATGCTGTGTTAGTAAAGTAACAAATGCTTCTTGATTTTTTATTATAAATTCTAGCAATTTTTAACCCTCCTTCGCCAATTGCTTAACTTTTACAGGACTATCCTTCCAATTTTCGAGCTTTCTTTGCAGTATAATCAGTAGTTTGTCAATAATCAACGCCATTGCGACGATAGGTATTGCCCCAGCAAGAATTATATCTGCATCAATAGTGAACATTCCTAAAAAAATGAGATCTCCTAGGCCACCTGCCCCTATATATGAAGCAATTGTTGCCACACCGATAGCCATAATAGTAATCATTCTTATTCCTGCCATAATGACAGGCAGCCCAAGGGGAAGTTGAACAAGCAGTAAAAGCTCTATTTTACTCATGCCCATTCCTTGAGCAGCTTCAATAATACTTGAATCTATATTTTCTATTCCCGTTACCGTATTACGCAAGATGGCTAATTGAGAATAAAGAATCAATGCAATAACTGTAGGTTTTATCCCTAAACCAAAATATGGGATCATAATAGCAAAAAGAGCTAATGCGGGAATGGTGTAAAGCACTCCTGCTATAGCAAAAGTTACCCCTTGTAGAATTTTAAATCTTGTTAAGATAATTCCCAGTGGCACCCCGATTACTATTGATGCTACTACTGCTAATGCAGTGATATGCAAATGCTCCAATGTCAAAGTCAAAACATTTGCTGGATTATGCAAAAAATAGTTCATATTCTATGGCACCTCCTTCTCCTGAAGTTAAGCTCCCCTATTTTCTTCTTCCACATATCCTTCACCAACATTTTTATATAAACAATTTGGGGTGATAATACCTAACAATCTTGAGCTTCCATCTACTACTATAAGAGAGCCAAAGTCATATCGCAGCATATGATTTAAAGCCTCTTTTAAACACTTATCATGTTTAATAGTCTCAACATTGCTAATCATTATTTCTGATATTTTTTGTTGATCCTGTTGTTTTTCTGCGTCATCCTTGTTAATATACCCTAGCACTTTTTCATTATCATCAACGATAACAATACTCCGATAGCCTTTTACAAATAATCTCTTTGCCTCCCCAATAGAGTCATAGGGCTTCAACTTATTAATGTTAGTTATCATCACATCTTCAATTTTTATTAGACTAAGTTGTCGCAATGCGTGGTCAGTACCAACAAAGTCCCGGACAAAGCTGTTAGCAGGATTTCGCAAGATATTTTGAGGCGAATCACATTGAACGATCTTTCCTTTATCTAAGATGACTAGTCTGTCTGCGAATTTTATGGCCTCATCCATATCATGAGTAACAAAGACAATTGTCTTTTTCACCTTTTGTTGCAATCTAATAAATTCATCCTGTAACTGTTCCCTGGTAATTGGATCTAATGCGCCAAAGGGTTCATCCATTAACATGACAGGTGGATCCACCGCTAAGGCTCTAGCTACACCAACCCGCTGTCTTTGCCCCCCACTTAATTGACGGGGATACTTATTAATGGTTTCATCAACTTTTAATCCAACCATGTCAAGTAATTCTTCCACTCGTCTTTGCTGTTTGTCTTTAGGCCATTTTTGTAATTTAGGTATCAAGGCTATGTTTTCTGCAACAGTCATATGGGGCATTAGGCCTATTTCTTGAATTACATAACCTATTCCGCGCCTCAATTGAATTGGGTCCTGTTTGCTTATGTCAATCCCATTCACCATAATCTTACCCTGAGTTGGCTCAATTAACCGATTAATCATTTTCATGGTAGTTGTTTTGCCACAACCAGAAGGTCCTATAAATACAACAAATTCTCCTTCATTAATATTTAGAGAGACTTCATCCACTGCTGTTAAACCATTAGAAAATTTCTTTGTTACGTTTTCCAGTTGTATCATGTACAATCCCTCCTTAAGAAGGGGATGGAATAGCAGTTAAGCTATTCCATCCCTATTACCTTATTATTTAATAAAGCTGTTTTCTTGTAAAAATGTTCTTGCAACTTCTTTCGGATCTTTTTTCTCTTCATCTACTATATAATTTAATTGGGCAATAGCGTTATCATCTAAATTATTTGCTAATTTGTTTAGAATATTTGCAACCTCAGGATCCTTAGCCAACAAATCACCTCGTACTATCGGAGCAGCATAATATGGCGGGAAATATAATAAGTCATCAATTAAATTTACAAAGTTAAACGCAGGAATACGACCATCAGTAGCGAAGCCTGATATTGCCCCTACTCTGCCTTCCTTTAATGCTAAATACATTAAACCTGGTTCCATACCTAATGCATTTTTAAATTTAAAACCATAATGCTCCTCTAAGCCTGCTAAGCCATCTTGCCGTGGAATAAATTCTTGAGTAGCACCAATAACGATATCCTTTCCTTTTTCCTTTAAGTCAGATATTTTTGAGATTCCCATACTTTCTGCATCTTCTTTGCGCATTGTAATAGTGTAGGTATTATTAAAGCCCCAAGGTTCCAGCCAGACTAAGTCTAGCTCACTCTCATACCGTTCCTTAACCTTGGTATAAACTTCCTGGGGGTCTGTCATCATTTCTTCATTAAGTATCGCCATTAGGCCAGTACCAGTATATTCTACATAAACATTAATATCGCCGTTTACAAGGGACTCATGTACTAAGCCACTTCCTCCTAGACGCAACTTATAGTCAACTGGATACCCTGCATCCTCCATTAATAAGCCCACCATATATCCTAGAATTAGCTGTTCTGTAAAATTTTTAGATCCTACCACTATTTTAGGTTTTGCTTCAGTCTTGCCCGTGGTTTCATCCACTGGCTGTTGCTTGTTGCCTCCACCACAACCCACTAACAAAAGTGAAGTTACTAGTATCACGGTGATCGCTAATAAAAATTTTTTCATTATTTTATACCCTCCTAACTTTAATTTAATATTCTCCATATACAGTTTGCAATAACTATGCCAATTAATTTTATGTACATTAAAACCTTTGCCAAGCTTAATTAATTTAATTTTCTCAACATTTTTATAATATTAAGGGACCAGCCAGTTTCTTAACATTGAGAAAAACTAGCTGGTCCCAACTTTTTGAACCTAACGTTTGTTTTAAAGCCTGTGATGAATTAAATAATTATCAAAAATAGAACGTTTCTCAATTATGAGATATTATTTTCTTTTAATTTTCTATAAAGGGTCGCTCTACTAATTCCTAAGTGATTAGCAAGTCTTTCCTTGCCAGTTACTGTTGAACCAAACTCCTTTAAGCCTTCCTTAAGTACCGAAGTCTCTATTTCCCTTATTCCCAGCCTTAATCGCTCTGCTAAATCTCCACTTCTTTTGTCAGATTGGTTTCGATAATATGCTCGTGATCTAAACTTTTCAGGAAAACTATTCACTGTTATTTCACTGTTTATTTCAAAATTACAGGCGTATTCTATGACATTTTCCAGCTCTCTCACATTCCCTGGCCAATCGTAATTTAAAATAGTACACCTAGCTTCATTTGAAAAACCAAGAAAATTCTTATTTAAGATTCTATTATATTTATCCAAGAAATGTTCCATCAAGCTTTGAATATCTTCCTTGCGTTCCCTTAGTGGGGGTAGTGATAAAGGAATTACGCAAAGACGATAAAACAAATCAGCTCTGAACTCCCCTTTATTAATCATATCACTTAACTCTCTGTTAGTGGCAGCAATAATTCGAACATCTATGGCCTTGGTCTTGACACCGCCGAGCCGCTCTATCTTTTTCTCTTGCAATACCCTTAGGAGCTTTGCCTGAAGGTATAATGGCAAATCACCTATTTCATCTAAAAAAATGGTACCTCCATCCGCCAGTTCAAATTTACCAGGCTTACCTCCATATTTTGCACCTGTAAACGCGCCTTCTTCATAGCCAAAAAGCTCACTTTCTAGAAGGGAATCTGGAATTGCACTGCAATTGATGGAAATAAACGGCCTGCAGTGTCGTTGGCTATTTTGGTGAATTGCTCTAGCAAAAAGCTCCTTGCCAGTACCACTTTCTCCCGTAATTAATACTGTCGAGGAACCTGCTGCTACCATTTTTGCATTTTCCTTAATTTGCATCATCTTTTGGCTTTTGCCAAGGATATTGTCAAAGGATGAGATATGCTGTAGCCCACTTAGGCTATATGCAATTTTTTGAACCTCTTCCATGAGATTAAAAGATTCTACAGCACCAATAAGTCTATCCTCAAACATTATGGGAAATGCAGTGCTAACTACATTAACCGAGTATTTACCTGAGGTATATACTACTTCCCTTGCCAAAATCTTTTTTTCTTTCTTTAAAACCTCTACTAAAGGTGAATTGGTAAAGCTTTCTTCGATTGGTTTCCCTACATAGTTTGCTGAAAAAATTTTCAAAGTTTTCTCAGCAGATGCATTAAGATACGAGATTTTACCCTCGTGATTTACGGCAATTATACCTTCCTGAATATTATTTACGATGGTATGCAGGTGTCTAGAGGTTAACCTTAGCTCAGTATTTACTTTTTGTTCCAAGGCCTTTACCCCTAATAAATCAGACATCTTATTAATGAAATCAATATATTGACTTTTATTATCCATCAAATTTATTTTTTGTTCATTATTAAAGCCTATTAAACTAATTAAGCCAATAGCTTTTCCTTCAACTATTATCGGGCAAAATATCCCAGCTAAATAAAAGCATTGTCCAAATAAATCACACTTTTCACAGAGCCAGTGTTCTCCTGGATTTTCTACTACAAATGCTTTACCTGTTTTTAAGACATGGTTGTTAACATACCCTCGCTTATGCTTTATGCCAATTTGGGAGGCTAGCCTTTCTGTGCCTCCTACCCTCATAAGCTCATTATTAACTATTTCTACTTCAATTTTTAGTACAGCTGCTATAGCTTCTGCAACACTTTGAACAAAGGGCTGAATAGTATTTAAGTCAGGCAAAAGTACACCCCCTATAATAAATTTTTTAATAGCTTTATTTCTTCATCACAATTCTAAAAACCTTTTCTATTAGAAAAACAAGATTAAAAATTCTGAAAATGATTAGAGCTTATTTAACGATTAGAAAGTAATAGATTTTATAAAAACTTGGTTTAGTGAATTCGTTTACGCAGGCTGAAACCTAGTTATGAATAATCTAACAACTATTAAAGTTATACTTCAATAATAAAAGCAAAAGTCTAGTAATCAGGGGATTAACTAGACCTGTTGTTTTTATATGTTTACTATAAGTCTTCTCCGCTTATCTCAGGATACTCCAGTCTTATTTCCACCTTTATTTGCTCGTCAATGGGTAATGGCTTATGACTAGTTAGAATTCCTTTTACCATCTCACGGGCTCGAGTTGCTGTATCCGGCGACCCTGCCTCTTCCCAAGCGATCCTAGTTCGTCGATCAGACACTTTGGGAAAGAAAAATTCCTTCCGCACATGCTCTACTGTATGCTGGTCAGCTAAGAAATGACCTGCAGGACCAACTTCCTTAATACGATGAAGGGCCAGTGACTCTGCGTTAACATCAATTCCCCGCATCACTCTAAAGACATTACTTAATATTTCGTTATCTATTACCATTTTCTCATAGGAAAATACCTGACACATCTCTAAAAGCCCTACTGCATCATGAATATAGTTACAACCTGACATTGCTACAGTCATTGCAGTAAGCGCACTTTCATATCCAGCCTGTGAATCATTAATTTTTGAATCAGACATTCCACCGGTTCCATACATAGGCAATTCATAATATTGAGCCATTTGCGCTAAACCAGCATTAACCATAGCTGATTCGATAGCTCCAGCAACATAACAGCCTTGGCTCATATCCATTATGCTTGAAGTAGAACCAAACAGCACTGGTGTCCCTGGATTAACCAACTGAGCTAAAGTTATTCCTGCCAGAGATTCAGCGCTATTAATAGCAATAGTTCCTGCTAATGTTACTGGAGAAGTAGCTCCAGCTAGTGGTTCTGAAGGGATGGCTAATGGCAAGCCCTTTTTGGCAACCTCCATCAAAAAGTCAGTATACAACTCATCCATCACCAAGGGACTAACCATTAGTGTAATAAATGAAACAAAGGGACGTTTTCTTAGTTCTGCTTCCCCACCAGCTATTTTTTCGGCCATCCGAATGGAATCCTGTAGCCCCTTCATTGTATACATTCCACCCATAACATGCTTGGAGGTATTTGTAACCGCCCAGTAAAATCTGTTAATGTCTGCAGCTTCATCAGGAACATTTGTTGGATATGTATTAATTACATAGAAAGAAACGTTTTGCAGTGCGTCCATTAAACGGGCAATGTCTCTAACATCATGGGTGTTTGTCTTACGCTTTTTACCAGTTTCCAAGTCAAGGGCATATAAAACTGTTCCGCCTGTTCCCAAATATGTACGAGTCTTTTCCAAGACCAAATCATTTTTTTCCTCTCTCCCATATAGAATCACTTTTGAAGGAGCTGTACTTAT
>JAWSUQ010000160.1:0-6485 GCA_033549265.1 Bacillota bacterium | reverse complement strand
CATTGGGAAGGGCCATAGTTCGTCACCCCAAAGTATTTTTAATGGATGAGCCTTTGTCAAACCTTGATGCCAAGCTCAGAGTCCATATGCGGGCTGAGATAAGCAAGCTCCACAAGCGGCTAGGTGCTACTATTGTATATGTAACCCATGATCAGACTGAGGCAATGACAATGGGGGATAGAATCGTAGTAATGAAGGATGGTTATATTCAGCAGGTGGATACACCATTAAACTTATATAACCAGCCAGCTAACATGTTTGTGGCCGGGTTTATTGGCTCACCGGCAATGAATTTTCTAACAGTAACATTAAAGCAAAAGGCTGGAGAAATACGAGTAATAGGTGAAGGTTGGCAGGTTCCGGCCCCAAGCAAATGGGAGGAAGCAGCAGACAATAGCTGCCTAGTATTGGGAGTAAGACCTGAAGACATAAGGCTTCAGCCACTAACGGAAAATTCAGTAGCAGCTGGAATTGTAGAAGTAATCGAGCCTATGGGGGCCGAATCCTATGTGTATGTGAATTTAGCCAATAAGACTATTATTGCCAGAGTTGAGCCTAACTTGCAGATAAAGCCCGGGGATCAGGTTGCAGTTAATTTTGTTACGGAGAAGCTCCACCTCTTTAATGGTCAAAATGAGCAAACTATCTTTAATGGAAATCAGGGAGCCTAGCATGGAAATATTTACTTTTGACGACTATACTAGCTTAAGTATTGAAGCGGCTAAAATTGTGGCTGATAGAGTTAAGCAAAAGCCTGAGCTGGTGCTGGGGTTGGCCACAGGCTCCACCCCTTTGGGAATGTATCAGGAGTTAGTTAGGATATATCATGCAGGTCAGATTAGCTTTAACAGGGCTACTACCTTTAACCTCGATGAATATTATCCTATCGATAGAGAGAACCACCAAAGCTATTATAGCTATATGTGGAGTAACTTCTGGAGCAAAGTAGACTTGACGGAGGAACAGTTTAATATACCTGACGGGAGCACCCTGGATCCGCTGCAGGCTGCAAAGGCTTATGAACAAAAAATTGAAGCGCTTGGTGGCATAGATCTGCAGGTGCTGGGGATTGGGGAAAACGGGCACATTGGCTTTAACGAGCCTGGAGCCTCCTTATCTGCCAATACTCATTTAGTGAAATTAAGCCAGGAGACAATAAAAGCCAATAGCAGATTTTTCCAAGAGGTTGAAGAGGTTCCGAAGCAGGCCATCACCATGGGTATTGGTACTATTATGAAGGCTAAGGAAATTATACTCTTGGCTGCCGGCCAAAATAAAGCAGAAATAATTAAAGAAACTTTAACAGGTACTATTAGCACTCAAGTGCCTGCTTCCATGCTGCAGGCCCACCCAAAAGTGATAGTACTTTTGGATAGAGGAGCAGGGAAGTTGGTAAACATAACCGGCTCATAGGATGCTTTAGACAGCTTCCTTGGAGCCGGTTTTTTTCTAGTGAAGCATTGTTTCTAATTTTTCAACGTGCTTTAAATCTTGAGCCAATATATCCTTCACTAATTCTAGACTAGTTGCATCTAGGTCTCCTTTAACCATTTCCTGGGTTACAGTTATCCCCATTTTTTCTCCATGACAAAGGTTTTGAATTATATCCTTCAAGTCAGGCACTAACATTGTCTGGAGTTTAATTCGGTTGACAGCCATAATTCCAATTACTCCTACACCTTTGCTTGGCCTACCACCTAACTGCTGAACTCTGTCTGTTAATTCTTTAGCATGCCGCTGATGATCTTTATAAAACTCCACTAACTGAGCCTTTTCAATGGATTCGGGCAATTTTTTCAAGAACCGCTCGTATGTCTTGATAGCCATATTTTCACCTGTAAGGACATTGTTGAGGTTATCGATTACTGCTTGGCGAGCTTTGTCCATTTGTTTCAACTCCTAATATCTAATATGTAATTTGCAATATGCAATATGTTATAGCTGATGTTGCTTTAATAGCTTTACCAATTATCAGTCAAAACATTTATCCACTTTCATGAAAGGATTACCCGAATGCATATCGTATTATAAATATTGATGTAATTAAAGCTAGGGGGAATTTTGATGAACAAAAGCATTTTAGAAGTTGACTTTCCAATAGGAGAGGTTAGAAGCTTGTTTCCCGCCCTGAACCGTACATATAACACCAACCAGGTGGCATACTTTGACGGCCCTGGGGGCTCTCAGGTAGCGCTGCCGGTAATCCAAGCAATGACTAATTATATGACCCGTGGTGGGGCCAATCTTCATGGTGTTTTTCAATCTAGCATTGAAACAGAGGAAATTATTGCTAATGCACGAAGGGCTATAGCAGATTTGCTAGGAGCAAAAGCAGAGGAGGTGGCCTTTGGTGCTAATATGACTACTTTAGCCTTTGCTATTGCCAGGGCCTTAGGCCGAGGCTGGAAGCAGGGCGATGAAATTGTAGTTACTGAAATAGACCACCGGGCTAATGTGGACCCTTGGCGGGTGGTTGCTGAGGAGTTGGGCATGACAGTCCGCTGGATCAAAGTAAACAAAGAAGAGCTGGCACTAGATACCAGTGATTTACATGCAATTATTACTGAAAAAACCAAGCTAGTGGCTATTGGCTTAGCTTCTAATGGTATCGGGACTATCAATGATGTTGGCAAAATAGCTGCGGTGGCTAAGCAGGTGGGAGCCTTGGTGGCAGTAGACGCAGTCCATGCAGTACCCCATATACCTATTGATAGAGATCATTTAGGAGCAGATATTCTGTTGTGCTCAGCCTATAAGTTTTTTGGACCCCATGTAGGCATAGCTGTTATTAGATCTGAACTGTTTGAACAGCTGAATACCTATAGGCTAGCACCGGCACCTAGTTATTTTCCTGATAAATTGGAAACCGGCACTCAGAACCATGAGGGTATCGCAGGAATAGAAGCAGCTGTTCAGTTTATGGCCAGCCTTGGTCATGGTGACAACAGAAGAGCTAGGATTTTGAGCGGTATTGAACGGATTGAAGCCTATGAGAACAGCTTAGCTAATAAAATGCGTAAAGAAATGGCAACAATTAATGGTCTCAAGCTATTTCAGGCTGGGCCAGCTATTAGAAAAACCCCTACTATTTCTTTTCAAATAGACGGGAGATCTCCGAGAGAAGTGTGTCAGTTGATGGCAGATAAATACGGTATCTTCATAGCAGATGGGGATTTTTATGCCACTACCCTAGCAAATATGCTGGGGATACAGGCTGATGGAGGATGGATTCGGGCAGGATTGGCACCTTATAATACTAAGGAAGAAGTTGATAGATTTTTGCTGGCTTTAGTAGAGCTTACTTAATTTAAAATGATATAAAGGCCTTAGTGAAAGCATAAACTATGGATTTAACTGACTTATTAAAGATATTAAATTTAGATTTAAACGAAAAATTGCCTTTGCCAAATTACTTTTATTATATACACTATAAAATAATTCAAATATAAAAATAGTTTTATTTCTGCTTGACTTATAAAAATGAAATAAAACGTTTATAATATAAGCACCTATTTCTTTTTAACATTAATAAAAGAAATAAGTGTGCTATTATTACACTAGTATTTCATTTTGGAGGATTATTATGAAGAATAGATCAGGTGAATTCAAGACAAATTTGACAGGGGAACTTCAATATAAATCATTTTTTCCACGACCACTAATTCCTCATCCACCTTTAGAACTTGATGAGGAATTAGTTGGCCTGCTTGCTAAAGCAAATAAGAGTATAGGTATTTTAGAAGGCATTTCTAGTCAGGTGCCTGATATTGATTTGTTTGTTTCAATGTATGTTAGAAAAGAAGCTCTTTTATCTTCGCAGATTGAAGGCACTCAAGCCACACTAGATGACATCCTGGACCCTAACATTGAAGAAAACACAAACCTTCATGTAGCAGATGTAATTAACTATATTAAAGCTTCCCAGTATGCCAAAGAGCGTCTTAATACTTTACCTATATCGAATCGCCTATTTAAAGAGATCCATGAAATTTTAATGCAAGATGTAAGAGGCGGAGAAAAGAACCCCGGGGAGTTTAGAAGAAGTCAAAACTGGATAGGGCCTCAGGGTAGTAACCTTAAAAATGCAAGATATATACCACCTAATGTAGAAGATATGATAGAAGGTATGTCTGACCTTGAAAAATTTATAAATGAAGAGGATGCCATGGATCCTTTAATAAAATCAGGATTGGCTCATTACCAGTTTGAGACCATACACCCTTTTTTAGATGGTAATGGAAGGATAGGAAGGCTATTGATTACACTTTTTCTCATAGAGAAAAACATCCTTAGCCGAGAAACATTATATATATCTTACTTTTTTAAAAGGAATCGAATCGAATATTATGATCGCTTAATGGAAGTTAGGCTTAAAGGGAATTTTGAGCAGTGGGTTAAATTCTTTTTGTTAGCTGTTTACGAATCAGCTGAAGATGCTATCAATACAATTAATGAACTGGCTAAGCTACATGATAAAAACTATCAAATTATTGAAAAGCTCCAGAAGAGGGGTTCTGAGACAGTTAAAAAGGTATTTAAATACCTTGAGAGTAACCCTATTATCGATATACAAAAAACAAGTGCAGCCTTGGGAATTTCATATAACGCTGTTGCAACTGCTGTGAAAAAATTAATTGACTTAGGAATATTAAGGCAAACAGAGAATGTCCGCAGAAATAGGGTGTTTGCATATGAAGAATACTTGCAAATATTGAGAAAAGACACTTAAAAAGTGAGCGTAAAAGTGAACATAAGATAATTTCGGCAAAGATTTCTATAATAAAAAGCTAGTGGGGAGCCACTAGCTTTTTTTTTGGCCATCCTGGCCCCTTGTAATATTATGCTCAACCAAATCCAGAACTGCCACAGTTAGTGCTACTGGTACCACTGCCAGTATTCAGTAATCCACCGCTCCAAGTTAATAGTTGATTTGCCTTGCTCCCACACATGGGGCATGTTACTTTGTCTCTTTCATTGATAGGCACAATCTTACTAAATTTATTTTGGCAACTAGTGCATTTGAAATCGTAATTAGGCATTCTTCAAACCTCCTTTTATCTGTTTTGATGCCAATAGATTGAATCTATTAGCTAATTTGCCATACCAAGCGGCACCCTGCACTTGAATGATAAAGGCAAGGGTAACGATTAATGCCGCTTCAACGCCAAAAGTGTTAATGGCTAATCCTAGGGCTAAGGATAAGTTGCGCATTACTGTACCGTAGACCAAGGCAATTGCATCTTCGGCGGCAAAGAATTGACGAGCAATTAGGGTCGAGACGCTGAAGTTAATGATATAAAATAGGATTAACACCCCAAGACTTTGCCAAATAGCTGAGGGATTGCTAATAATTAGAGGGGCCCGCATGCTTATGCTAGAGAAAATGACTACAAGCATGGCCCAGATACTTAAGCTAGGCAGTAACGGCTTGATTTTTTCTTGAAATTGCTTAGGGCTATAATGCTCTAAAATTAGCCTATATGTTACATTCCCCAACAATAAAGGGATTAGCACTACCAATGCTATTGTCAGGAAGATCTGCCCTACCTGTACAGGGACTGTCTTCCCGATTAAGAACTGTAGATACCAGGGTGCCAAGAAAGAGCCTAAAATCAATCCTAGGGCAGTCATTTTAATGGCAGCTGGAACATTCCCCTTATAGAGCATAGTCCAAGAAATAGTCATGCCACTGGTGGGCAGCAACGAGGCTAATATTAACCCTGCCATAGCTAACGGCTCAGGTGATAATAACAAGCTACCTAATAAGTAGGCTATGGCAGGGATCAGCACAAAATTTACTGCCATGGCTACCATCACCACTTTTAAATAAGATGTATTAACGGCTTGCCTTAATTGAAAACCTATCATAGTAGGATATATCATCACAAATGTAGCGGGCAATATTATGCTTTTTAAGAATCCTGTATTAACTGAGTTTCCTACCACAAAGCCTATAATCAATATGGCAGGAATTGCAAGTGTAAGATTTTTACCTGGCCAATGAAAAAGCTTTAAAAATAGTTTCATAATGCACCTCCTTTATTTTTTATTATATTATAACTATATTTCGCTTGCAATGTATAAATAGCGTAAAAAATTGCTGTATGGATATAGAAACTAGTTCCTTTTATCTAATAAATTAAAATTTCAGAATATTGCAGGAATTGCTGTTGGCTGTAGTGAATTACCATAGAATGGGAATAGGTTGAAGGGGGGTAACCAGTAATGGCTATTAATCGATACGAGTGTCCCATAGAACACCTTTACGCTATTTTGGAATCTACCCATTATGGAATTGTGGCCATTGATAAAATTGGGACTATTACTTTTTTTAATAGTGGAGCCCAAACCATCTTAGGCATTAATGTTGAGGAAGCAATGGGTGAAAATATCGCAAATTTACTTAATACCCCATCTCTTCTGACAACTGTCAAGAGCGGCAAGCAGGATGTTGGTAAGTGTATTTTGTTAAATGGACGTACAAT
>JAWSUQ010000159.1:0-6486 GCA_033549265.1 Bacillota bacterium | reverse complement strand
TACAGTACTTTTGTCTAAAATTTTTTTAACTAATCGTTTTGCAATTTTTTGCTCAACTTGAGCTTCGATCATTCTTTGATAAAGCTTTTGAATATTTTTTGGATATGTAACTGGGCTATGACCTAGCTCTAACTCACTTTTCATTTCAAACATCAACTGTTGCACATGATTAATTTGGTTTTTCACTTCAATTATATCAGTTTGTGGTTGCGCAAAAGACTTGGGTGCCTCATTTTTCAGTATGGGCGTTTCCAAGGCAGCAGTTACTTCAACTTGTTCTTTTTTAAAGAAACCAAATATACCTGAAGGTTTGAGGACACGAGTATGTAAAATGACAGCATTTGATCCCATTTCCTGTTTCACCTGTTGCATAGCCTCTTGCACATTATTTGCAATAAATCTTTTTACTCTCATGCTATGTCACCATCCCTATAGCTTGAACTTCCACATTCATATCCAGCTCATTATATGAAATAATTACCAATCCTGGTATAGCTCGCTCTGTTAAACGTTTTAAATAAAATCTTGCAATTGGAGCACATAATATAACTGGTTGGTAGTTTTGATTAACAGCTTTTTCTATTAATTCTCTTAACTGATCAAAAATATGATCAGCTCTAGCTGGATCTAGGGCTAAATAATTGCCGTGATCAGTATATTGAATTGACTCTTTAATTTCCTGTTCTAGCTTTGGAGCTAAAGTTATCACTGGTAAAGTATTATTTTCCACTAAATATGGCTTTATTATAGAGCGGGCTAAAGCTTGTCGGACATATTCCGTTAATACGTCAAGGTCCTTTATATTAGAGCCATAATCTGCAAGGGTTTCCAAAATAGTAACCATATCACGAATTTGAACTCTCTCTCTCAACAAGTTAGCTAATACCTTTTGCACCTCACCGATTGAAAGTATATTTGGAACTAACTCATTGACAACAGCCGGATTGCTTGTTTTTACATGATCTAACAAGTTTTGTACTTCTTGTCTTCCTAATATCTCATGAGCATGATTTTTAATTATTTCTGTCAAGTGAGTAGCTAGAACAGATGGTGAATCAACTACAGTGTAGCCTGACATTTCTGCTTCTTCTCGATATGCTTCTGTTATCCATTTAGCTGGTAGCCCAAAGGCTGGTTCTACGGTTTCTACACCAGGAATATTAGCCTCCATATCAGAACCCATGGCTAAATAGTGATCTAATAACAATTCGCCATTAGCTACATCTACTCCTTTAATTTTAATTACATACATATTGGGCTTTAACTGCATATTATCTCTCATTCTTATTGGTGGTACTAGTAAGCCCATCTCAAGAGCGCATTGCCTTCTTATCATAACTACACGATCTAACAAGTCGCCCCCTTGATCCAAGTCCACTAGTGGAATCAAACCATATCCTAACTCTAGCTCCATTTGATCAACATTTAATAACCCCATTACATTTTCTACTTTACGACTTTCTTCAATTTCCTGTTCCTCTGCTTTTTCCTCTAGCACCACGCTTTTTTCTTTCTCACTTTTATCCATAAAATATGCAGTAGTTCCTAAGATTGCTGCGAGGAGCAAAAATGGAAAAGCCGGCAACCCAGGTACCATTCCTAAAAATACTAGTACCCCAGTTACTATAATTAGTACCTTTGGTTGATTAATTATTTGCCCGATAAGGTCATGTCCAAGATTTGTGTCAGAAGCGGCCCTAGTAACCACAATGCCAGTGGCCGTAGAAATTAATAGGGCTGGAATTTGCGTAACTAGACCATCACCCACTGTAAGCAGGGCAAAAGTGTTTAAAGCTTCCCCAGCAGGCATTTCATGCTGGAGAATGCCTACTATTAATCCTGCAATAATATTAATTATTGTAATGATAATTCCTGCAATTGCATCTCCTTTTACAAACTTACTGGCACCATCCATAGCCCCATAAAAATCAGCTTCGCGTTGAATTTTCTTCCTACGCTCTCGAGCATCATCGTCAGAGATCAAGCCTGCATTTAAATCAGCATCAATGCTCATCTGCTTACCTGGCATAGCGTCAAGTGTAAATCTTGCAGCCACTTCTGCAACTCGCTCCGAGCCTTTAGTAATAACTAAAAATTGTATGATAACCAGAATTAAAAAAACTACAAATCCAACACCAGGATTTCCGCCAATTACAAAATTACCAAACTGTCGGATCACTTCTCCAGCATCAGCATGAAGCAATATTAGTCGCGTTGAAGATACATTCAATGATAACCGCAATAAAGTAGTGATTAACAAAAGCGACGGAAATATAGAAAAATCTAGAGGCTCCTTAGTATACATAGCCACTAGCAATATTAAGATAGCAATTGTAATATTAAAAACTAGTAAAACGCTTAAAAAATCAGGATGTAACGGTACTATCATCATGACAACAATCCCAATTACTGCAATTGCTACTAAGATGTCACTGTGCTTAATTATTTTTAAAAGCCATTGGGGAAGTGTCACCTATTAATACCTCCTCTATTTTTTGCTCTGTTTATTCTTCAATTTATAAACAAATGCTAGAACTTCTGCCACTGTTTGAAATAATTCCTCTGGTATCTGTTGTCCAATTTCAATAAGGAATAGAGCTCTAGCTAAAGGCTTGTTCTCCATAATAGGAATTTGATGCTGATTAGCTATTTCTTTAATTTTTTCTGCAACCCTATCCTGGCCTTTAGCTAACACCTTCGGAGCAGCCATTCCCTCCTCATAATGCAAAGCAATAGCTAAGTGAGTAGGGTTGGTAATGACTACACTAGCCTTAGGTATGTCTTGCATCATTCTAGACATAGCCATTTGACGTTGTTTTTCTTTGATTTTTCCTTTGATCTGCGGGTTACCTTCAGTTTGCTTATACTCCTCTTTTAGGTCATGTTTACTCATTTTAATAGATTGTTCATGTTCCCACCGTTGATAAACAAGGTCAAATATAGCTAAGAATAGTAAAAATAATCCTATTTTCCATGACATGCTAAAAATAATCTTTCCTAGAAACTGCAATGTTGGAAATAACCCCATATCTAACAACTGAGGAAATATATAAATTTCTGAATTAATTGAGCTATAGGCGATAAAACCTATCGCAACAATCTTCAGAATAGATTTGACAAGTTCTACTAAACTTTTTTTCGAGAAAATTTTCTTAAATCCCTGTATTGGATTTAACCGCTCTAATTTTAATTTTAAAGGCTCCCCAGTTAATAAAAAGCCTACCTGCATATAGCTAGCAGTCATTCCTATAATCATACTAGTAATCATTATCGGCAGTGCTAATTTAATGCTTAATATTAACAAATCCATAAATACATTATAAGTTTCTTGTACTGAAAAACTCATATTAGTTATAGCAAATGTCTTAACAGTAAACTGTTGCATAGAGGTAAACATATACGGTAGATAAAAATTTAATAAGATAAAGCAGCCTAATAATATTAAAGCTGAGTTAATCTCCTGACTTTTGGGAACTTGTCCTTTGCGCCGCGCCTCCTGTCTCTTTTTCGGTGTAGCTTTTTCAGTCTTTTCCTGGGCAAAAAGCTGCAAATTAATTTTATCTAACATTTTATGTCCCCATTATTTAAAATAGTTTAATAGAAGGTCAATTCTATAGTAGCTTCGTGAAAACAAGCTAGATAACAAATATATGTATAATGTTATACTGGTAATTAGCATAATAAATCCAATTCCAATATTTACAGGCATTCCAACTACAAAAACATTCATCTGCGGTACCGTCCTGGCAATAATACCCAAAGCTATTGTTACTACAAATAGGGTTCCTACCGTAGGAGCACTAATCTGTAGCGCAGTAATAAACATACCTCTAAAAGCGTCTATCATAAATGCTACTAAATCACCACCAACAATGTTTGTCCCAATGGGCAAGAATTGATAACTACTTACGATAGCCCTTATTAGCATGTGATGACCATCAATTAATAAAAAAACAATCAAGGCAATTAAAAATTTATAATTACCTATCAGCGGCACTTGAGTACCATGCTCTGGATCAACAACATTTACAATAAAAAAACCCATTTGCATATCTATCAGCTGACCCGCCAATTGAATAGCTGCAAATATTAACTGAACAAGAAAGGCTATCGAAAAACCTATTAACATTTCTAAACTAATCAGCATTGCATATCCTAATATATGGTCAGGCATTTCGATTGGGTTTACTATCGGCGCAATCGTCAAACAAATTAAGCCAGATAAACCTATCTTAACAATACCAGGAATATTCCTGCTACTAAATACTGGCGCAATTAAAAACAACCCAGCTACTCGCCCCCAAATTAACATTAATAATTCTAGTTGCTCACTAAAAAGCAATAATACATCCATGTTCTAACCACTTTCTCTGCTATCGGATAAAAGTATATAAGTGCAAATTTGTTAAAATGCTTTCAGTAAAGCCTAAAAGGACATTTAGCATCCATGGACCTAATATAACTAGCCCCCCTAAAACTATGGCGATCTTAGGGATAAAAGTTAAAGTTTGCTCTTGAATTTGGGTTGTGGCTTGAAATATACTGATAAGTAAACCTATTACCAAGCTTCCTACTAATAAGGGTCCGGCTAACAGGAAAACAGTCACCATAGCTTCACGCCCAAAATATACGATTAAATCCTGACTCATTCTATTTCACCTCAAAAGCTTAGCACCAGTGATCGAACGATTAAGTGCCAGCCATCTACTAATACAAATAGTAATATTTTAAATGGTAGCGAAATCATCATGGGTGGCAACATCATCATTCCCATAGACATTAAAACGCTAGCAACTACCATATCAATAACTAAAAATGGCAAAAATATTAAGAAGCCTAACTGGAATGCCGTCTTCAATTCACTAATAATAAAGGATGGAATTAAAACAGCGTTTGGAATATCTGCAAAGGTTTGGGGTATGGGACTATTGCTTAATGTTATAAATAAGGCTAAATCTTTTTCTCTCGTTTGCTTAAACATAAAATATCTAACTGGCTCCATTGCCTCTGTTAAGGCTGCGGTCTGATTTAACTCACCAGCTAAATAAGGTTGCAAGGCTTGATTATTTATTTCATTCCAGGTTGGCGTCATTACAAATAGTGTCAGAAAAAGAGCCAGTCCAATTAAAACTTGGTTAGGCGGCATTTGCTGGGTAGCAAGAGCATTCCTCACGAATGAAAGCACCACAATTATTCTAGTAAAGGAAGTCATCATTATCAAAATGGCAGGTGCTAAGCTTAAAATTGTTAATAGTGCTACAATCTGCAAAGTAACTACTGCATCCTGGGGTTCTTCGGCAGCGCCTATGTCTAAGTTTATCTGCGGTATTGGTATTGGTTCAGCTGCAACAGGTGAACCAATAACTTGAAAAAATAGTATTAATAATATTAGAATGTGAATATTCCTGCTTTTAATCATTTCCAGCCTCACCCTTGTTATTATTCTTCATGCTGCTATTAATTGACTGTATCTTTTTTAGATTATTTTCCAGGTGTTCGTGGAAAGAAAAATCATTTATTTTCTTACGTTCAAGAAAGTTTGTTTTAAATAGTGCTGATAATGAAAAAGGTCTAGGCATTTTTTCATCAAGTGAAAATTCTTCTATTGAGTCTATAATATTTTGAGCCTCTTGTGGTGACAAATCACCTAATAAGGATATATTATGATCTGTTACCCCCAAAATCATGGTTTTGGAGCCTACCTTGGCAATACATATCCCTTTGCTAGGACCAATATTACTATAATCAATTACCTTGATAGGACTTCGTTCGTTGCGGACATTGTTAAGCCTGTTTAGCAGTGCTACTGTAAGATATATTAGAACAATAATCACAACAAGCCCTATTAGCATCTTTAAAAATGATAATGCTAATGAAGAGCTTCGCTCTGGTATTTGCTGATCAGATGTCTCTTGCAATTGGTTTAATAATTCTTCTAAATCCGGCATTTCTTCAGTAGCTGTGGCAGTACCGGCTATAGGCAAATAAACCATCATCAAACATATAAATATCAGGATAAATACCCAAAGACCTTTGTATTTGTTAGGTTTTTTCATAATTTTTGTTCCCGCAATTAGCCTATTGCCTTTCTTACAGCTTCTAATACTCGGTCCGGTTGAAAAGGCTTTACTATAAAATCTTTAGCACCTGCTTGAATAGCATCTATAACCATAGCTTGCTGTCCCATGGCACTACACATCACAATTTTTGCATCGGGATGACTTTTTTTAATAGTTTTGACAGCAGTAATTCCATCCATTTCTGGCATTGTTATATCCATGGTAACTAAATCCGGGAGCAAATCGCCATATTTATCTACTGCTACTTGGCCGTTTTCCGCCTCGCCCACTATTTCAAACCCATTTTTTGACAAAATATCCTTGATCATCATTCGCATAAATGCTGCATCATCAACAACTAAAATACGTTTACTCACTAATAACATCCTCCTCGTTACTTTAAGTTATTTACTCTTTCAATTGGACT
>JAWSUQ010000158.1:6067-6495 GCA_033549265.1 Bacillota bacterium | reverse complement strand
ATTAGGCTAAGGGATAAAATTATTGAGCTGCAATACGCTCATTTGAATGAGAGGCAATTAGAGGGAGTCCTTACAACTGAGGGCCCAGTTTTATTACTGGCAGGTGCCGGCTCGGGCAAAACCTCAGTGATTGTAAATAGAATTGCTCATCTGATTAAATTTGGGAATGTCTATGGGAAGGCTTCCGCTCCCCATGGAGTAAGCAGTAAGGATATTGCTGTAATGGAGGCCTACATTGCTAGTGCTAGTAAAGCCCTGAAGGGAGAAACCCCTTCACTAAATCCGGAGCTTTCATTGTTGTTAGGGGAGCAAAGAGTTTGGTCTTCTAATATCTTAGCCATCACTTTTACCAATAAAGCGGCAAAGGAAATGGTAGAAAGAATAGAAAAGCTGATAGCAGGCGAAGATATTGGTCGAATGTGGGTTAG
>JAWSUQ010000158.1:0-6057 GCA_033549265.1 Bacillota bacterium | reverse complement strand
TCACGCTGCCTGTGTCCGGATTCTCCGCCGAGAAATCCAGCACCTGGGGTATGGCAGTAACTTTGTTATTTATGATACTAGCGATCAGCAATCGGTAATTAAATCCTGCTTAAAGGAGCTTAATATAGATGATAAGAAATTTCCGCCAAGAGCTATTGGCGGTGTAATTAGCAATGCCAAAAATAGGCTATTGACCCCCGCCAAATTTTCTCTAGCTGCTGAAGATTATTTTGAAGAAATTGGCGCAAAGGTTTATCATAGCTATCAGCAGAAGCTAACGGCTAATAATGCGCTAGACTTTGATGATTTGATAATGCTGACGGTGAGGCTTTTAGAGGAGCATCCCCAAGTGTTAAGCTACTATCAAAATAAATTTCGCTATATTATGGTGGATGAATATCAAGACACCAATCATGCTCAATATAAGCTGATTAAGCTTTTGGCAGAAGGACATCACAACATCTGTGTGGTGGGAGATGATGATCAATCTATATATAAGTTTAGAGGAGCAGACATTAAGAATATTATAGACTTTGAACAGGATTACCCTGCTGCCAAAATAATAAAGCTAGAGCAAAATTATCGATCAACTGAATGTATTTTAGATGCAGCCAATGGAGTAGTTAAAAATAACTGCAATAGAAAAGATAAAGCCCTTTGGACTGCTAATGGCAAAGGGGACCTCATAGGCTATTACCATGCTTTCGATGAGCAGGATGAAGCCCGGTTTGTGGCCCAGAAAATTCAGCAATGGTGCGATCAAGAGGGCTGTCGCTATGACCAAGTGGCGGTCCTTTATCGGACTAATGGACAATCCAGAAACTTTGAGGAATGGTTTAGACGGCTAGGGATACCTTATCGGGTAGTGGGAGGCCTTGGCTTCTATGAGCGGATGGAGATTAAGGATATTATGTCCTACCTGAGATTTACAGCAAATCCAAATGAGCAAGTGAGCTTTGAGCGGATTGTAAATGTACCGAAGCGCGGCATTGGAGATGCCAGTCTAGCTAAGCTTTTTCAATATATGGCTCAGGAAGGCTATAATTTAAAAGCAGGCTTAGATAATATAGAATCAATACCCGGTATTACTGGGAAAGCTAAAGAAGGGCTGATAACTTTTAATCAGATGATTGACAAGCTACGGGAGAAGATTTCTAGTGGCACTATAACTGAACTGGTGGAGGAGCTCCTTGATGAGAGTGGCTATATCTTAGAGTTAAAGAATAGCAAGGACCCCCAAGCTCAAAGCCGTATGGAAAATATCCAGGAATTTCTGTCTGTAACAAGGGATTATGATAAAAGCAGCGCCGAGGGAACCTTAGACGACTTTTTAGGGGGATTAGCTTTATATACTGATTTAGACGAGGTGGACTCAGAGGAAACTGAGCAGGTAAAGCTAATGACTCTTCATACTGCTAAAGGGCTAGAATTTCCCCTAGTGTTTTTAGTGGGATTAGAGGAAGGGATTTTTCCTCACAACAGATCTATTGAATCTCCAGAGGAATTGGAGGAGGAACGCCGTCTTTGTTATGTGGGGATAACCAGGGCTATGAAAAAGCTCTATCTAGCCCATGCCCAATCGCGTATGCTTTATGGCCGATATAACAGCTATCTGCCCTCCCGCTTTTTAAATGAGATTCCTGGAGAACTGCTTGAAGGCTCAAATAAGCAAAAGACCACCACTAGTAAGATAAATAAATCTCTGGAAGTAAAGGAACCGATTGAGCCTAGTCTTTATACCTTGGGGGAAAAGGTGATTCATCCTAAGTGGGGGCAAGGTGCCGTTGTAAGCGTAAAAGGGGATGGGGGAGATGCTGAGATTAGTGTGGCGTTTCCTGGTGAAGGAATCAAAACACTAATTGCAAAATACGCTCCTCTAAAGAAAGTGAAATAAGGTGGTGTCTTAGTTGAATAAGACGATAGCTAATGAAATAGAAGATTTAAGAGAAAAGATTAGAAAATACGATTATAATTATTATGTCTTAGACACACCATTAGTGTCTGACCAAGAGTATGATCAGCTAATGAATAAACTAGAATCCCTAGAACAAGCAAATCCTCAGTTGATAACAGCCGATTCTCCCACTCAGCGAGTAGGAGGCACCCCTTTAGCCAAGTTTAATCCGGTAATACATCAGGTGCCGCTATTAAGCTTAGCCAATGCCTTTGGAGAGCAGGATCTAAAAGATTGGCATCGTCGAATAGTCAGTGCTGTAGGCGAAAAAGTAGAATATGTGGTGGAGCCCAAGATAGATGGCCTTTCGATAGCATTAACCTATGAGATGGGTAATTTTGCTATTGGAGCTACCCGCGGAGATGGTGAAGTAGGGGAAGATATCACATTAAACCTGAAGACAATCAATAATCTGCCACTAAAGCTAACGGCGCCAATTCCCAAGCTAATTGTGCGGGGGGAGGCTTATTTACCTAAGGAGGAATTTGCCAGGATAAATAGTGAGAAGGAAGAGCTAGGTGAGCCGCTTTTTGCTAACCCTCGCAATGCAGCTGCAGGTTCTCTGCGGCAGCTAGACCCTAAGGTGGCCGCAGCTAGGCGATTAAGAATTTTTGTCTATGCTTTGTTAGACCAGGAAGGCATGCCGGTAGACAGTCATGAAGAGAGCTTAGTAGAGCTAGCTAAGCTTGGTTTTCCTGTTAATAAAGAGCGGAAGCTTTGCCAATCTATCGAAGAGGTGGCAGCCTATTGTGCCCAGTGGATAGACAAGCGTCATCAACTGCCCTTTGAAATAGATGGGATGGTAGTCAAGGTGAATTCACTGGCGCAACAGCAACAACTAGGCTATACGGCCAAAAGCCCCCGGTGGGCAGTGGCCTTTAAATTTCCTGCTGATCAAGGAGAATCTACTATAGAAGATATTTTTGTCCGAGTAGGGCGAACAGGGGTTGTGACCCCAACGGCGGTATTGACGCCAGTTCAACTGGCGGGCACTACTGTTAGTCGAGCTACTCTTCACAATCAGGATTTCATCAATGAAAAGGACATCAAAATCGGTGATAAGGTGATAGTGCAAAAGGCAGGGGACATCATTCCAGAGGTTGTTAGAGTCTTAACTGAAAAAAGAGATGGCTCAGAGCGGCCTTATCAGATTCCAGCAGTTTGTCCTGAGTGTGGCAGTCCTGTGGGAAGACAGGAAGGAGAAGCGGCCTTTAGATGTACTGGAGCTACCTGTCCGGCTCAGGCTAGGGAAGGGATCATTCACTTTGTTTCTCGAAACGCTATGGACATAGAAGGCCTCGGCCCCCAAGTGGTAGCGCAACTGATTGACGGAGGCTTGATCAAGGATGCGGCAGATTTGTACCAGCTAACAACCCAGCAGCTAGTAGGTCTAGAGCGAATGGGGGCTAAATCCAGCGAAAATTTAGTAAATGCTATTGGACGAAGCAAGAGCCGGGGTTTAAGTCAGCTGCTGTTTGCATTGGGAATTCGCCATGTAGGAGCTGGCGCAGCCAAAGCTTTAGCCAAGCGGTTTACCTCCATGGATAAGCTAATGACAGCGGACTTTGATGAAATTGAAAGTATTCCCGATATTGGGCCTAAAATTGCTGCTAGCATCAAAGCCTTTTTTGAAAACAACAATAATGTCGACTTAATAACTAGGCTTAAGGCTAGCGGTGTCGGGATGGAGGAGACTATTGCAAAGGATTATGAAGCAAATGTACAGCTTTTGAGGAATAAAACATTTGTAGTAACAGGGACGCTTCCAACCTTATCACGAAAGGAAGCCTCAGATCTAATTGAGGTTAATGGCGGGAAAGTGGCGAGCAGTGTTTCTAAAAATACTGATTACTTATTAGCAGGGGAAAAAGCCGGTTCCAAGCTTACCAAGGCCCAGGAGCTAGGTATTAATATTATTACTGAGAAAGAACTGTTTAGTTTATTGGAAAACTAAACAAATTATTTAAAATAAATATTTAAGAACAATTTTTGTTTTTTTAAAAAGTGAATAGATAAAACAAAAATGTCAATAATGATTTTAATATTATTTAAGGCTTTGCCTATGTTGTGGTTAATAATCAATTCACAATATATGGCAAAGCTTTTATAATTTACTGCTAGAAGAAATCGTATGAATTTAGAAGTATCGGCGAAAAATAAAGAAGTATTAAAAAGTTGACTATATGATCAGAAGGAGCGTACAGCATGGCAAAGCAATCACTAATCAAGCTAGCAGCTCTCAGTGGAGTTCCATTTATAATGGTATTGGGGAACTCAATGCTAATTCCAGCTTTTCCTATGATGGAACAGGCTCTGGGTATTACTCAGCTTCAAGTGGGACTTACGATCACTTTGTTTTCGATTCCGGCAGGTATTACCATCCCTATTTTAGGTTTTATATCAGATAAAATAGGGCGAAAAAAGGTGATTGTCCCAGCCCTGATAGTCTATGCAATTGGAGGATTAATATCTGGTGCAGCTCCTTTATTACTAAGCGATCCCTATATAATGCTACTAGTGGGACGGGTGGTTCAAGGAATTGGGGCAGCAGGAACAGGGCCTATCGCCATGGCATTAGTAAGTGATATCTTTAAAGGAAATGAACGAAGCAAAGCACTAGGTATCATTGAGGCCGCTAATGGGGTGGGGAAAATCATTAGTCCCATAGTCGGGGCATTAGTAGCAATGGTGAAATGGTATGCTCTATTTTTGTTTTTGCAATTTTAGCTATTCCCACCGCCATTGGAGTGTGGCTGGCAATCAAAGAACCGCCTATAAAAAATAAGGATCGCAGCGTTAAGGATTACGTTGGCAACATTGCTAAAATATTTAAACAAAAGGGAAAAACCCTTATTGGCTGTTTTGCTGCTGGTAGTGTAGTGCTACTAGTGCTGTTTGGAGTACTATCCTTTCTATC
Organism: Bacillota bacterium; assembly: GCA_033549265.1. GTDB lineage: Bacteria > Bacillota > Desulfitisporia > Desulfitisporales > JAWSUQ01 > JAWSUQ01. The sequence goes on along the minus strand of JAWSUQ010000158.1, from coordinate 1,186 downwards.
AGATGTCTTGGAGGAAGAGTTTGGCTTAAAAGGGGTTACTAAGGGATTTGCGCTGGCGGGCCCAGTGCTGGCAATGTCGGCTACAGCTTTTTTTTCAGGTAAGTTTCTTGAAAATCACCGTAATTTAATGAAGGAATCTATTGTTACTGGTTTGGTAATGTCAGCCGCTGCCTTGGCCCTCGTAGCATTAATTAAGAATAACTATATTTTTTTTGGCGGTCTGTTAATAAACGGTATTGGGGCAGGATTAGTTTTGCCTGCGGTTAATACGTTAGTTACTAGCTCCGCTCCGGTAGAGGAGCGAGGGGGAGTAACGGCTTTGTATGGCAGTGTTCGCTTTTTTGGAGTGGCAGCAGGACCACCAGCCTTTAGCACCCTAATAGAGATGAGCAGATTGACCATGTTCGCCGCTGGTAGCGGCTTGGTAGCGGTTTCAGCTTTGATGGCATTTTTCTTAGTCAGTGAAGCGGAAATCTTTGGGAAAAGTAAGCAAGGCAGTGATAAAAAAGATAAAGACAAAGATAAACATAAAGATAATCAAAGCCAGGACAAGTCAACAGATCAGGATGAAGAAGAGCATGGTTTGATTTTGAGAACTGCTATGTCTCCCACTTTAGCTAAAATTGGTGAAACAATTGATAAATTTAGAGGCAAAAAGCTAAAATAATAATCGATTTTTATAAAAAAACTGACATGATTTGGTGCAAATGAAGTAAAGTTGCCAATTCATGTTTGTTTTTGTTATAATAGAAAGGATATCGTAGGATAAGGGGGTTAAATTATGACAATAAATAAGCAGGATGTGGAGCACGTAGCTTTACTAGCAAGACTAGAATTATCCGACACGGAAAAAGAAACCTACACTGAACAATTGAATTCGATTTTAGGATATGTAAACATGCTAGATGGTCTAGATACCAGCAAGGTAGAGCCGACAGCCCACGTTTTACCATTAAAGAATGTCTTCCGGGAAGACGTAGTTAAGGAAGGTTTAACGCAGAAAGAGGCGCTAAAAAATGCACCGGAGCAGGAAAATGGCTTTTTTAAGGTGCCAAAAATTGGATAGGACTCGCTAAAGGAGGAAGATTAGAGGTGGAATTATATAAACTAACGGCCCATCAAATACATAAGCTGCTAATGGAAAAACAGGCTAGTGCTGTGGAGGTAGCAGAATCAGTATATGGTC
>JAWSUQ010000157.1:0-6510 GCA_033549265.1 Bacillota bacterium | reverse complement strand
CCACAGCGGACTTTCACCGCCAAGTTATCGCCCATGCCGGGCGCACAGTGAAATAGAAAAGCACCACTCTTGTGATGCTTTTCAAAGGCTTATTTTTTTTCTAGGTTCTCATTTAGTTCAATTTCATTGTTCAGCGCTGGTTCCTGTAAATCTCCTTCTTGGGGCTGATTAATACTTTCGATAAGCTGTTTTAGTTCTTCTTCAGTAAGATCTTTCAGCTTCTCTAGGTCAATCCCTAATTTCGCTGGATCTATACCTAGCTTAGATAAATCTACCCAAGCAATTTCTATTAAAGGATCTTTTGTCTCAGGTGCCTCTTCTTTATTCACAGGTTCAGCTTGCTCTTTGGACGATGCTGTTTCTGTGTTTGGCTTAGCTGGCTCTACTAAAGTTGTAGAGTTAGCTGATGGCTCTAGTGCAATCTGTACTTTATCAGTATCCTGTTTTTCTTCCTTATCTGGCTCTGGAACTGGAACTTCATTTGTTGGCTTGGTATCATCATTACTTACATTTGGTGAACCTTCAGCTGTAATTTCATCAAGAGCAGCAATATTGATATTATCAATATTGTTATTCTCCTCTAGCATCATCAGATATTTTCCCGGGGAAACCCCTGCTACCTGAGCACTTACTCGAAGCTCCTCGTCAATTAAAGCGGTAGAAACAACTGCAAATCTAACCTCATCTTGGGCTAATACATTCTTAGTAGTAAAAGCAAGTTTCTGTTCCAGCTCAACTGCTACCTTATTACCAGCTTTAACAGGACGAACAGTTATCATAACCTTTGTATACTCATCTTTTTTAATTATACCCATCTCAAGGATCTTTTTTGTTATTAGTTCCACTGCTTTTTCACTATTTATGCCTTCTAGCTGCAAGGAGTTTACTACTTTTTCTCCATCATCATTTAACCCCAATGCAGTAGAGACCATGTCCTTATTATCTATTCCCAGCTCAATACTTGGATTGACATCAACTGTAACATATGCAACAGTTTCAGAAGCAATAGGCATCTGATTCAACATGGCTGGCGTCAAAATTAAAAGCAATAAAACTGCAGCAACCGCTAAGCCTGAGCGGCGCCATTTATTAAAGAATCTCTCCTTAGGGGGTGCCACAACTTCTGCGTTTTCAGTATAATGGACTTCCTGTCCTATACTGACAGCACCATTTAACACCGGTCGACGGATAAATTCACCTTCTGGAGTTAATAAAACCATATCCTCTTGAGTTAATTCAAGGACAACTCCTCTTCTTTTACGTATGTTCAAGCCTATACCCCCTTTCGTAAGGGACTTAATACTATCTTTTTTGATTAATACTAATATATTCTCTTAAGTAATTAAATTCGCCTATAAGTACTAGGACCACAGCAATTATATACTTTCTCTGTCGCTCTAAGGTCTTTCTACTTACTTTTACTTCTTGCTCAAGTTGCTTAAGAGGCAAAGACTTTTTCTCTAGCAGATACGTACGATAACGTGTATTACCCGCAATAATCCACGCCACGCTCATGGCCCTGAGTCTAGCATCATCATGCTTTGGTGAAACTTCTACCAGCTCACTAAAGCTTATGCCGTATTGAGCTAATAATTGGCTGTACTGAATAATTTCTGCCTGTCGTTCTTCTGCATCCAATTTCGCCACATAATTTGCTTTTGCCTGCTCAGCATCTGCCACAATAGTAGGGCTTTCATCACCATCTTCATTTCTTTCAATACTTGAAAATGGAATTACCTTGCTATTTCGTCCCTCTCTTCTAAAATGATCAATTAGCCTTCTTTTAATAACTGTTTCAGCAAATGATAAAAATGAAACACCTTTATCACTACAATAATTATTAATGGCTTCATCAAAAGCCATCATGCCTATACTGACCTCGTCATCATGACCAACCTTGACGAACCTGCCAGTCATCCCTGACGCCACTTTAAGTATGAAGGGAGTAAACTTCTTAATTAATACTTCCCTTGCTTCCTTATCGCCGTTTTGAGCATTTATTAAAAGAGAACTAGAATCCAAATCATTCATGGAGGAAGTCTTTTCCCGGATTAGATAATCCACGTTTCCACCCCACTTACCATATTTTTCGTATTTACAATTCTGTTTATTAGGGTACAGGTAAAAAAATTATCTTCTTACAAGAAAATTTAGGATTAATGTCAAAATGACACTTATTATCAGACTAGTCATAATAGGAAAGGCAAATGTAAAGTTGCCCCTTTGGAAAAATATGTCCCCTGGCAGCCTGCCAAGATTTAAAAGCTTTGTTCCAGCTACAAACAATACTCCCATTACAATCATCAAAAGGCCTAAGCCAATTAAGATTTTTCCAAAAAAACTGAAATCACCAATCATCTTTTCACCTCTCGAGTATCATTATATTATATTAGAATTTAATATAATCTTGACTACTTTCGTCCTTCTTTATACCTAAATGATTGTAAGCTAGATCAGTAGTCACTCTTCCTCGAGGAGTTCGGTTAATGAATCCCAATTGAAGTAAGTAAGGCTCATACACATCTTCTACAGTTTCCGACTCTTCGCTAATAGCAGTTGCCAAAGTATCTAACCCCACTGGCCCTCCACTAAATTTCTTGATCATAGTCAATAAAATACGCCTATCGATATTGTCAAGACCTAGGCTATCTACCTCAAGCATCTTTAAAGCCTCATCTGCCACTTCTCGATTAATTACACCATCGGCTTTTACTTGAGCAAAATCTCTTACTCTCCTTAGGATTCTATTAGCAATTCTTGGCGTTCCCCGAGATCTTCTGGCAATCTCTAAAGAGCCCAATTCGTCAATCTCAATTTCTAATATTTTTGCAGCCCTAGTTACAATAAATTGCAGCTCTGGAATTTGATAATATTCCAGTCTAGCGATAACACCAAATCTATCTCGTAAAGGTGACGTCAATAAGCCAGCCCTAGTAGTAGCTCCTATCAATGTAAATGGTGGTAGATCTAATCTTATTGACCTAGCGCTAGGTCCCTTCCCTATTACAATATCAAGGCTATAATCCTCCATTGCCGGATAAAGAATTTCTTCAACTGACCGATTAAGTCGGTGAATCTCATCTATAAATAGTACGTCATATGGCTGCAGATTAGTTAAAATCGCGGCCAAGTCTCCTGGCCTTTCAATTGCAGGTCCTGAAGTAGTTCTTATTTGCACCTTCATTTCTCGGGCAATTATATTTGCTAAGGTAGTCTTACCTAAACCAGGAGGTCCGCTTAAAAGCACATGATCTAAAGCTTCATGTCTATTCCTGGCAGCTTCAATAAATATTGCTAGGTTTTCCTTTACCTTTTTTTGCCCTATGTATTCCTGCAGATATTTTGGCCGCAAGCTTAATTCCTGGTCCTCTTCTTTAAATACGGGTGAAATAAATCTATCTTCCATTAAGTAGGCACCTCCTTAGACCAAGTCTAAGAGCAACTTCAGTGGTCCATTTGTATTCTAGCTTTGGGCAAGACGTTTTAAAGCCGACTTGATTAGGACTTCAACTGATGCATCCTGACCTAACTCTTTTGCTACTACTGATAATACACTATTTGCCTCTTGAACACTATATCCCAGTGCTTCTAAAGCCTCTATGGCAGGTACTAGATTAGATTGTTCTGATTTGTTCAATCCACCTTGCTCTAAACTAACCTTTATACCTAAATTCTTGCTTATTTTGTCTTTTAACTCCAGTACTAGCCGCTGGGCAGTTTTTTTCCCAACCCCTGGTGCTTTTGCTAGCATAGCTGCGTTACCTTCTAGAATATAGCTTTGCAGCATTTCGGTAGGAAAGGCTCCTAAAATGCTGATAGCTCCTTTGGGACCAATTCCCGATACCTGTATCAATATTTCAAAAAACCGTATTTCTTCGTTATTGTTAGACCCGTATAAGTTTAACATATCTTCTCGAACCTGTAAATGTGTAAAAACTTTGACATCTTGACCTATTTTACCAATTGTGTTTAAGCAGTTAGCTGATACATATATTTTATAGCCGATGCCACCAGCTTCAACGATAACCCATTCATTTGCCTTTGCTATCAATTCTCCTTTAATATAAGCTAGCATTTGGATTCCCCCATTTGAACCAACCTGTTATTGAAGCTATTAGAATGTCCATGGCAAATAGCGATTGCCAGTGCATCTGCTACATCATCTGGCTTTGGTACCTTAGGTAACCCTAAAATTCCTTTAACCATATACTGGACTTGTTCCTTTTCCGCTCTTCCATAACCAACTACAGCTTGCTTTACCTGTAGTGGAGTATAATGGAAGATTTCCATTCCTTTTTTAACAGCCGCCAACATTACAACTCCCCTAGCATGTCCAACTGCTAAAGCAGTCTTAACATTTTTATTAAAAAAAAGCTCTTCTATGGCTATATGCTCTGGATTATGTTTTATTATTAAATCTTCTAGTTGACAATAAATTTTTTCCAGTCGATTAGCTAGTGGCAAATCGCTTGCTGTTCTGATTGCCCCAAATTCCACTGGAGAAAATTTATTGCCCTTCATGGAAACTATCCCATATCCAGTAATGGCTGTGCCTGGATCTATACCCAAAATAATCATACTTATCCCCTTTCTTATGAAACATATATTCGTCATAATAGCCCTGAAACCCTTTTAAAATAATCCTTTTTAAAATTAAATAACTACCCATAGAGTAAAAATATGGGTAGTTATTGATATTCATCAAAGCTGTCTAGAGCTTGTAATGCATCATCATGAGAGGCAAATTCTAACAAGCGATTTTCGATTTTCAATTGTAAATCTTCTGGTAGCTGACTTACTAATATATTTGTAAATTCAGCAATGCCACCCTTCCCTGTTCTTGGGCCAAACATTATTACTACATATCCATCCTTTGCGCTAAAATGCCGCAAATTTATATGCTTATTACAAAAACTATTAACTTCTTTATAGAAAACAATTACTTCATCATTTATTATATCTGCTTGCCAGCCTTCGTCAGCAGGATATTCTGTTTGTAAAGCTTGGGATACATTTTTGCCAATTAAATGATTATGTTCCTGCAGATAATTTGTTTCAGTAGTATTACATAAGAGGAACTTTGTTTCTTCATAAATGTATGTATTAGCTCTAATATTAAAAGTATCCTCTGCCAGATGCGATATAACAGTAATTTCGGGTAGTGATTCATTATTGTTATCACTTAAGATTCCGCTTATCCCTAGCATCCACAAGAAAAAACTAAAGGCACATGCTATTCCAAAGGTAATATATGCATGTTTATACTTTTTCCAAGACATCTTGAAAGCCTCCTTTCCCTATTACATATATCATTGCCATTTTTTTGACAAGATTATACATTAAGGAAAGAAGGCTTTATTTAGAAAATTATATTTGCTCTAAAATTTCCTCAGGAATATCAAAGTTAGCAAAGGCATCCTGAACATCATCATGATCCTCTAGTGCATCCATGAGCTTTATTAGCTTCTTAGCGGTATCAACATCTGAAATAGCAATACTATTTTGTGGCACCATGCTTACCTCTGCACTTATAACCTTATATCCTGCTTCAATTAACCCCACCTTTACCTGTTCTAAATCCTCAGGAGCTACGGTAACCTGAGCAACATCATCAGCTACTTCTACATCATCTGCTCCACTTTCCAAGGCATCCATCATGATTTGTTCTTCGTCAGCTTCAGTTACCTCTAAGGCTATTAAACCCTTGCGGTCAAACATCCAGTTCACACAGCCAGATTCCCCTAAGTTACCACCGTTTTTAGAAAAAATATGTCTGATTTCTCCAGCTGTCCTATTGCGGTTGTCTGTGGTTATATTCATTAGGACAGCAATTCCACCAGGACCATAGCCTTCGTAAACCATTTCTTCATAGTTAGCTCCATCTATTTCTCCTGTACCCCTTTGAATAGCTCTCATAATATTATCATTAGGCATATTATTTTCTCTAGCCTTTTGGATAACTGCCTTTAAGCGGGCGTTACCCTCTGGATCTCCTCCACCTTGTCTTGCAGCCACAATAATCTCTCTTGCTATTTTGGTAAATACCTTGCCCCTTTGGGCATCCATACGAGCTTTTTTATGTTTAATATTAGCCCATTTTGAGTGTCCTGCCATTATTACTGCATCCCCCTTAAGATGTAAAGCTTTTATTGTAAGCCTTAAATGTTTGTTATATGTTATAAACCGATAATATTTTATCACAGATTTATAACCACTTCAAATTAGATTTGTAAGCTATTCCTTTAATGGTACAGGAGGTAAGTGGCGTTTGTGCTCGCTGGACTGTTGTAATTGCTTCACCCTAGCTATAACCTTTTCACTACCTTCACCAGTTAGTAAATAATTATCTAATTCCTCGTAAGTAATGCCCATTTCATCCTCATCTGTTTGAGCTTCCCATAAACCAGCTGATGGATCCTTCTCTATTATTTCATGAGGGACACCCAAATATCTTGCTAACTCTCTAACCTCAATCTTTAACAAGTGACCAATAGGCTCTAAGTCAACTCC
>JAWSUQ010000156.1:0-6513 GCA_033549265.1 Bacillota bacterium | reverse complement strand
AAACTAAAATATTAGTTTGCTCAGATAAGATCAAATCTTCAGCGATAATGCCGGGACTTTCATCCAAAACATCTTCTTTTGGGTTAATAGCGTTGTTGGAAGTAATTTGGCTGATGAATAAGGGAATAAATATAATGAGGCAAAAGACAAATAATAGAGATAGTTTTTTAGATTGATTCATTAAAATCACTTCCTAAACTTTATTAACAAATAAACAATATTAAGTATACTTTAGACCTAAAAGAATGGATTGACAAGTAGTAATTAAACATTTGCTAAAATTACCATAAAGGTTAAATTCGTTATTAAGCCATTATAATCCTTTTTTTGTATAATAAAGCTTGACATAGGCTTGACTTTTTACTAGACTATCTATACGAAATAGAGAGGATGAAAAATATGCCAAATCCGATTGCTTTTGAAATTGGTCCGCTAGCCATCAGGTGGTACGGTATCTTAATTAGTACTGCAATTTTGCTAGGAACTATTCTTGTGTTAAAGGAAGCTGAGCGCTTTAAGCTTAATCAGGATAAGATTTTGAATTTGATCATAATAGTACTTCCTGCAGCATTTGTGGGAGCTAGACTATGGTATGTAATTTTTAACTGGAGCTACTATAGTGCTGAGCCTAGTCAGATTATCCAAGTCTGGAACGGAGGTTTGGCTATACATGGTGGTTTGATTGGAGGTATATTGGCAGGATATTGGTACAGTAGAATTGCCAAATTTCATTTTTTGCAGTTGGCTGATATTTTTGCACCTAGCATAATCTTAGGGCAGGCTATAGGAAGATGGGGAAATTATTTTAATCAAGAAGCTTATGGCTATGAAACAAACTTGCCATGGGCCATGTACATCGATGGTGCTTATCGTCACCCAACATTTCTCTATGAATCATTATGGAACGTAGGTGTGTTTGTATTTTTACTATGGTTAAGAAGAAAAAAAGATATCTTGGTTGGGGAGGTTTTCTTAGCCTATATTGCTTTATATTCATTAGGTAGGTTGTTCATAGAAGGACTTCGCACAGATAGCTTAATGATTGGACCATTTAGAACTGCTCAACTAGTGAGTCTAACAGTTATCATAGTGGCAATTGCTATAATAATTATTAGAAGAAAAGCTAAACCTACTACAAAAAAACGCCAAAAATAGGCGTTTTTTCCCAAAGTAAGGAGGCACATTTAGGATGAACGCTATTGCAGGAACTAATACTAAAGAATTAACAGGCATTATATTAGCAGGAGGCCTTAATTCCCGAATGGGAACTAATAAGGCATTCCTACAGGTTGTAGATGGTCAGCCCATAATCGACTCTATTGTGGAATTGTTTAGTAGCTTATTCAAAGAGACTATTGTAGTTAGTAATCAAGTTGAGATCTATAAATACTTGGGTGTGAAAGTTGTTCCAGATATAATATTGAAGAAAAATCCATTATGCGGGATTCATGCTGGACTAATGGCTGCCGAAACAAACAACAGCTTTATAGTTCCCTGTGATATGCCTTTTTTACAGCCTGACTTGATCAAGCTTTTAGTAAGCGAAGTAAATGAGGACAAATATGATGTGGTTGTACCTCAAATTGATAGCTATCTACAGCCGTTACATGCAATATATAGCAAAAAGTGTATAAAACCTATTGAAAAATGTTTAGTAGAGGATATTAAAAAAGTGATTGCATTATACCCTTGGGTCAAGGTGAACTATGTAGGAGAGACTAAAATGAATAAGGTTTGTACCAAAGAAGAACTTGATAAAGTATTCTTAAATGTCAACACAAAGGAAGAGCTTGAAAAGGCTCGTGAAATGTAAAGACACCTATTTGGAGGAACTTATGACCGATTTAACTTTAAAGGTAATGACAGAACGAAAAACTTTAGAAAATTCTGAAGTCAGAGATGATTATTTAGCTTTAGAAAGTCCCTTGACCATCTATTTTAACGAAAAAGAAATTGTTACATTGCTTTGCACACCTAGCCATCTAGAAGAATTAGCCGTGGGCTTTTTAGCAGCAGAAGGATTGATAAGCACAAAAGATGATATTGTTGACATGTTATTAGATGAGGATAAAGGGGCTATTTGGATTGAAGGAAATTTGCAGCCTTTAGCAGAGAAGACCTTCTTAAAACGATACATTACAACCGGATGTGGCAAAGGAACAACTTTTTATAACGTATTAGATGCTCAGATACCTACAGTAGAATCTGATTTTGCCGTTTCAACTAGGAGCTTATTGACTATGATGCAGGAACTACAACACAAATCAGAATTGTTTCAAGAAACCGGCGGAGTTCATGGTAATGCATTATGCAACGCTAAAGAAATGATAATGTTTAGGGATGATATAGGGCGGCATAATGCAACCGATAAAATTCTGGGCAGGTGCTTTTTAGATAATGTAAGCCTATCAGATAAGATGCTACTAACTAGTGGGAGAATTTCTTCAGAAATACTAATAAAGATTGCCAAAATGGGCATTCCTATAATTATATCAAGATCAGCGCCTACAGCTTTAGCAGTAAAATTAGCTGAAAAGTTGGGTGTTACTATTGTAGGATTTGCCAGAGCAAATAGATGTAATGTTTACACTTTTTCCGAGAGGATATTAATAGAGAAATGAGGTCAATAGATAGATGAATCCATGGATTCAATTTGGACTAAGTGCTTTTTTAGTTGTAATTGCAGGGGTTAAATTAACAGGTTATGCTGATAATATAGCATCCAAAACAAAACTTGGTGGACTATGGGTCGGAAGCATCCTACTAGCTTTAGCTACGTCATTACCTGAGGTTGTAACTGCTGTAAGCTCAGGGATTTTAGAGTTTCCCGATATAGCCATTGGCAACGTATTAGGCAGTAATATCTTTAATATTGCTATTATTGCAATGCTGGATTTAATGGATGGGAAAAGATCTATCCTAGCAAAGGTATCATTAGGTCACGTATTGGCTGGTGCCTTTGGAATGGTATTAGCCTGTTTAGTAGTTATTGGCATACTGGTAGACTTTCCGGAGGTGGCATTCGGCATAGGATTAGACTCCGTTATTATTCTGGCAGTATACCTATTTGGGGTAAGAATGATTACTCGCTATGAAAAAAGGTCACCGGAAGACCATGAGATTATTTGGACTAAGTGCAATGAAGAAGAGTGTAGGGTAGCAGAAGCTTCAGAAATTCCTTTGAACCGATCCATTATAGGTTTTATTATTATGTCAATTGCTATTGTAGTGGCTGGAACTTTTCTATCGATATCTGGTGAGCGGATTGCTGTTATTACCGGATTAGGAAGTAGCTTTATAGGCTCCACGTTAGTAGCTATAGCTACATCTCTGCCGGAAATTGTTGCAGGAGTTACTGCCGTTCGCATTGGGGCCTTTGATCTGGCTATAGGAAACTTATTGGGGAGCAATATTTTTAATATGCTTATTGTGGTTGTGGCTGATATTTTTTATAGACCTGGACCCATATTACTGGCGGTAGCACCTGTACATGCTGTTACAGCCATTTTTGGTCTATTATTAAGTTCAGTTGTAGTGATAGGGCTCTTTTATCGCTCGCACCGAAGCTATTTTCATATGGGACCTGATACTATCTTAATATTTATTGGTTACCTTGCTGCCACTTATATGATCTATATTTTAAGATAATGTTGAAAAAAAGTCTGCTGATGTTTTAACATCAGCAGACTTTTTAAATCTATAGAATTTTAGGAAAGCCGATTAGTGAGACTTTACTTCATTTGCACCTTTTTTCTGTAGTATTTCCTGACACATATCAACTTTATCATCATTGCATTCTACAGATACTAAAATTCTTCCTCGGCGCACTTCTTCTTCATAACGACGGCTTTCAGCTTCTGGAACTCCCCAGTCTACTAAAGCTCCTCCAAGTCCCCCTGTGGCTGCTCCCGACAAAAGACCTGCTATTGGGCCAGCTGCAATCAGTGGTCCGATTCCTGGAATAACTAAAGCACCTGCACCAACAGCTAATCCGGTTAAACCTCCCAATACACCACCAGTTGTGGCGCCATCAGCTACAGAATCATCCTCCATAGTAGTGCGTTCTTTACCTTCCTTGTCATTACCTTCTTTAGCTAAAATAGAAATATCTCTGTCAAAACCTTCTTCCCGCAGTTGATTAACTGCTTCTTCGGCTTGGCCTTGAGAGTGGAAAATACCGATTACTTTTCTAGTCATGCTAAAATCCTCCTTATTAAGCGTAGTTTATAAAATGTTTCACTTTTAGTCTGACCAATAGCTAAAAAAATATGCTGTTAAAATACATGAGCAACCTAAAATTTCATTAAAAAATTTGTAAATTTATTTGTAAAAGGTAATGCTAAAAAGCTACTTGATACGTTAAAAATTATCTGAGCCATTGCTACTTGAGTAACAAGTAGTGGAGAGATTAATTGTAAAAGCAAGCTAAAAGGCTGGATAAACGGCAGGAAAATAATAACACCAAAAACATTAAGAATTACATGGGCGTAAGCTACTCTTTTGGCGTTTTTTGTAGCAGTTATACTGGCTACTATGGCAGTGAAGCAGGTACCAATATTACTTCCTAATATTAAGGCAATAGCACCAGGCAAGGGCAATAGGTCTTGCATAGCTAAGGCAATAATTATCCCAGTTACAACACTGCTGCTTTGAATAAGGGCTGTAAAAATTGCACCTGCAGCAACTCCTGACAAGTAATTATTTCCCGTCTTGGCAAGCAATGAAATTACAGTTAAACTATCTTTAAGTGGTAAAAAACCTTGTTGCATAGTGATTAGACCAGCAAAGACTAAGCTGAAACCGATAATTGTTACTCCAAACAGCCTGATTTTCATATTTTTAATTAGTGTTAGCAGCAAGCCTCCAGCGCCTATGAAGGGATAATAATCAAGAATATCAAAGGTAAAAAGCAAAGCTGTAATACAGGTACCAATATTTGTTCCCAGAATTACGCCTACTGCCTGCTGCAGGGTCATTAAGCTACTATTTACCAGACTAATAGTGATAACAGATACAGCTGAACTGCTCTGGATGAAAAAGGTGACAAACGTTCCTGTGATCATTCCTGACAAGGGAGTATTAGTAAATTTTGAGATGATTTTTTTTGCATTTTTTAAAGCAATAGCTTCTAAGCCCGATTTTATTAAATGCATCCCAAGGATAAATAAAAAAAGTCCCAAAGAAAAATAGATTAAAACATATATCACCATTATCACCTCTTAAGATAACTTTTATGGAGCCATAAATAGTAATAGAACAACATAACGCACAAAACTTAAGTGGTAAACAGATATATATTTTAAGCTCTCTTTTTTAATAAAAAGAAGGAATATTGAAAAAAGTATAGAATTATTTCTTGGTGAGGCATTTTGCACGAATTGGCACAAATACAATTATTTTTTGAAAAGGGGGATAGCATGGAGACGATAAATCTTACATCAGCTTTTGAGAACGGTAAAAGTTTTATAGGAAATGTGGAAGCTAAAAGTGGTGTAAAAGTTAAAGCTTGCTATCAATGTGGTAAATGTTCTGCTGGTTGTCCAGTTGCTTTTGCCATGGATTATACACCACGTCAGATAATTAGATTAGTTCAACTAGGTCTGAAGGAGGAGGTTTTAAAGTGCAAGACTATTTGGCTTTGTGCTCACTGTGAGACCTGCTATACTAGATGCCCTAAGGAAATTGAATTGGCTAAGCTAATGGAAACATTGCGCATGGAAGCTAAGGCTGCCGGCTATGTTCAAGAAAAGAATATTGATTTATTTAGTGACCTGTTCTTGAAATCGGTAGAAAATCATGGCAGAGTTCATGAGCTAGGTTTAGTTATTGGATTTAACTTGTTTTCAATGCAACCTTTAAAAGATGCAGGGTTAGGTCCTATAATGCTGCAAAAGGGTAAAATTCATATATTGCCTGAAAATGTGAAAAATAAGGCTGCCATTAAGCGTATTTTTGAGAGGTCAAGGCAATTAGGGGGTGAAGCTAAATGAAATACGCCTACTATCCAGGATGCTCTCTAAATTCTACTGGAGTAGAGTATAATATTTCATCAAAAGCAATCGCTAAGCATTTTGGAGTAGAGCTTAAAGAAATAGACGATTGGAATTGTTGTGGTGCTTCAGCAGCTCATAATACTAATCATTTACTATCTTTGGCTTTACCCGCACGAAACTTGGCTATTGCTGAAAAACAGGGACTTGATATTGCTGTTCCCTGCGCTGCTTGTTATAGTCGGTTAAAGGCTTCTAAGCTTGCAGTGCAACAATCAGCTGCAACTAAAGCTACTATAAACGATATTATTGAGATGGATTACCAGGGTTCAAAAGATGTATTCTCTATGATTGATGTAGTGCATAATGGGATTGGGTTAAATAAGATTAGAGAATCTGTTCAAATACCTTTGGAAGGATTGAAGGTTGCTAGCTATTATGGCTGTCTGCTTGTTAGACCAAAGCATTTAGCTATGGATGATCAGGAAAATCCTATGAAAATGGACGAGATAATTGGGGCAGC
>JAWSUQ010000155.1:0-6533 GCA_033549265.1 Bacillota bacterium | reverse complement strand
CTTCTTAGCACCTTTTCTAGTTCTGGCATTAGTCTTAGTTTTTTGACCTCGAACTGGTAGTCCTCGTCTATGACGGATACCTCGGTAGCAGCCGATTTCCATTAATCTCTTGATGTTTAGGGCAATTTCTCTTCTTAAGTCACCCTCAACTTTAATCTCTTTATCAATAGTTTCCCGTAAACGATTAACTTCTTCTTCAGTTAAATCCTTTACACGGGTGTCTGGGTTTACTCCAGTTTTCTCTAATAATTGCTGGGAAGTCTTTTTACCAATACCATAGATATAAGTTAGTGCTATTTCCACTCGCTTATCTCTTGGCAAGTCAACTCCAGAAATCCTCGCCATTTATCAACACCTCCATACTTATAAATTAACCTTGCTTTTGCTTATGCTTAGGGTTCTCACAGATCACCATTACATTACCTTTACGACGAATAACCTTGCATTTTTCGCAAATCGGTTTAACTGATGGTCGTACTTTCATTCATAAACCCTCCTTATAAAATGCCCTTACTTGTAGCGATAAATAATTCGTCCTCTAGTCAAGTCGTAAGGAGAAAGCTCTATCGTTACTTTATCTCCAGGTAGGATCCTAATAAAGTTCATTCTAATCTTTCCTGATACATGGGCTAACACTTTATGACCATTTTCCAACTCTACTTTAAACATTGCATTAGGTAGTGGCTCTAATACCGTACCCTCTACCTCAATCACATCTTGCTTAGCCATCCTGATTAACCGACCTCCTTGCTTGTGAGCTTTGACGCCACGGCTAGTTTTCCCGCTTTTTTGCCAAAGTCTTCATCCCATCAGCTCTACAATTAATTGTCTTATGCCCTCATCATCAATTCTATCACCATTAAGTAGCTTCTGTTGAAGCTCTTTTGCTATAATATTGGTAGCTTGGACATGCTTGATGTTTTTTCTCTTAGGGCTTTTGAGCTTTCTTAGGTTTCCATCCACTAGATAGACAAATGATTCGTCCAGGATCTTTACTACTAAATACTCCTTATCCTTATCTCGCCCAGCTTTTGATGTCACTAGCTGACCAAGTTGAATACCTTCAGTAGTTCTTATCAAGTGATAGCACCTCCAAACCAGTGCTTATACTTTTGTTAATATTTCTGGCCCATCTTCTGTAATTGCTATAGTATGCTCAAAATGAGCACATAGCTTTTTGTCAGTAGTAACTACAGTCCAGTCGTCTTGTAGGGTATAGACCTCATAGCTCCCCATATTAACCATAGGCTCTATGGCTAGCACTAACCCTGGTTTAAGCCTTGGCCCAAATCCCGGTCTGCCAAAGTTGGGGACCTGCGGGTCTTCATGCATTTCACGACCGATGCCATGCCCTACATAATCTCTGACTACAGAAAAGTTATTAGCTTCTACATAGGCCTGAACAGCGTGGGAAATATCTGATAAACGATTATTTACTCTAGCCTGCTCTATACCTTTCATCAGGGCTTCTTCTGTTACCTGTAACAGCTGTTTAGCCTCTGAAGAAATCTCACCTACAGGAAGGGTAACTGCTGCATCACCGAAAAAGCCATTATATACGGCTCCAATGTCAATACTAATAATATCCCCATTCTTTAGCTTCCTTAAACCTGGAATACCATGAACTAGCTCCTCATTTATTGAAGCGCAAATGCTGGCAGGAAACCCATGATAACCTTTGAAGGCAGGGGTGGCACCACAGGACCGAATATAATTCTCTGCAATTCGGTCTAGCTCTGCAGTAGTTATACCTGGGGCAACTACTTTGGCTAGTTCGGCGTGGGTTTCTGCCACTATTTTACCTGCTTCCTTCATCATTTTAATTTCCTCTGGGGTTTTAAATATAATCATTACCAAGCTCTCCCTAGGCTCTCACCGATGTCTTTTAGTACCAGTGTCATTGGCTGTTCACCATTAATAGTCACTAATAAACCTTGATCAGCATAGAAGTCCTGCAGTGGCTTTGTCTGCTCATTATATACATCTAGTCTGTTAGCGGCCGTCTCTTCGTTGTCATCAGAGCGCTGATATAACTCCCCTGCACACTTATCACACTTATCCGTTACTTGCGGTGGGTTAAACACCACATGGAATGTAGCACCACAGCCTTTACAGATTCTACGACCAGTTAATCTCTCAACAAGCTTTTCTCTGGACACATGGATGTCTATTACTTTATCAAGCTCAAGATTCAGCTCTGCTAATATTTTGTCCAAAGCCTCTGCTTGGCCTACAGTCCGTGGAAATCCGTCTAATAAGAATCCTTGCTCACAATCAGGCTGTTGTAATCTTTCTTTTACAATTCCAATCGTTACTTCATCTGGGACAAGTTGTCCCCCGTCCATATATTCCTTAGCTTTTTTGCCAAGGGAAGTACCTTCCTTAATAGCACTTCGAAACATATCTCCAGTTGATATATGAGGAATACTCAAACTTTCAACTAACTTCTCCGCTTGGGTACCTTTGCCGGCACCCGGTGGTCCCATTAATAGCAGTTTCATCTAATCCCCCCCAGTATTACTTCATAAAACCTTGGTAATGTCTCATTAATAGGTGAGACTCTATTTGTTTCATAGTTTCTAGTGCTACCCCTACCACGATGATTAGTGCTGTTCCACCAAAGAAGATGTTAAGACCAGTTATCTTCATAATAATGTTTGGCATTACAGCTATGGCAGCTAGGAAAAGAGCACCAGCCAAGGTGATTCGTGTTAATACCCTATCAATATATTCAGCTGTTGGCTTGCCAGGTCTGAGTCCTGGAATGAAGCCGCCATACTTTTTCATATTGTCTGCTACATCTGCTGGGTTAAAGGTAACCGCAGTATAGAAATAGGTGAAAAACACAATCAGTGAAGCATACACAATCATATAGGGTATAGATGCAAAGTTAAAATAGGTATCTACTAGCCTAGCTATTGTTGAGCCCTGAAACCATGAGGCTATAGTTTGGGGAAACAGTAAAATTGACATTGCAAAGATTACTGGAATTACCCCTGCTTGGTTTACTTTTAGTGGTATATGAGTGCTTTGGCCGCCATATACCTTTCGTCCTACAACTCTTTTAGCATATTGAACTGGAATTCTTCGCTGTCCCTCATGTACCGCTACTACTCCAGCAATAACTAGTAAACCAATAATTAAAAATAGTAACACACTAAATATATTTACTGTTCCGGCCTGAATATATTCAATTATCGTAACCAGACCACCTGGAATACTAGAAACGATCCCAGCAAAAATGATAAGTGATATTCCATTCCCAATGCCTCTTTCTGTTATAAGCTCACCTAGCCACATTAGGAAAGCAGTCCCTGCAGTTAAAGTAACTGCAATAACCATAAGATTTCCGAAAGTTGGGTTTACAATAACGCCATATTGGCTTAAAGCATAGGACATACCAATTGCCTGGATAAAACCTAGCACTACTGTGCCATAGCGAATATACTGGGCAATTTTTTTCCGTCCTTCTTCTCCTTCTTTGGAAAGCTTTTCTAAGTGTGGTATTACAATAGTTAACAGCTGCATAATAATTGAAGCGTTAATATATGGTGTAATACTCATAGCGAAAACAGTAAACGCAGAAAAGGAGCCACCGGAAATTACATCAAAAAATCCAAAAAGTAGCCCTTCTGATACAATTTGACTTAACACATCAGTGTTAATTCCCGGTACCGGTACATGGGCACCTACCCGAAATACAAAAAACATTGCTAAGGTGAACAAAATTTTGCCTCTCAGGTCATCCATTTTCCACGCGTTCAAAAAAGAGGAGAGCATTTTATAACACCTCTACTTTTCCACCAGCAGCTTCGATCTTTTCTGCTGCTGATTTGCTGATTGCATGCACTCTAACAGTAAGTGGTTTAGCAATTTCACCTTTACCTAAAATCTTTACTCCATCTTTTACTGACTTAATTAACCCTACTTCTTTAAGAGTTTCAGGATTAACTTCTGCGCCTTCAGCGAATCTATCTAAGTCGATAATGTTAACTACAACTATTTCCTTCTTAAAAATATTCGTAAAGCCTCTCTTAGGTACTCTCTGCTGTAATGGCATTTGACCACCTTCAAAACCTGGCCTGACTCCACCACCTGACCTAGATTTTTGTCCTTTGTGACCACGACCGGAGGTTTTACCCAAGCCGGAACCAATCCCTCTACCTTTGCGAGTAGCTTCATGGCGACTGCCAGCCGCAGGTTTAAGCTCATGTAATTTACTCATTTGTACACCTCCTTAAGCGTTTACTTCTTCAACAGCAACTAGATGGGCAACTTTATTCACCATACCTCTAATTTGAGGAGTATCGTTGTGAATAACAGAGCTGTTAAGCTTGCCTAGACCTAAAGTTTTTACAGTTACTCTTTGATCTTGTGGTCGCCCGATTACACTTCTTACCAAAGTTACCTTTAGCTTGTTTGCCACTTAAATCCCTCCTACCCTAAAAGCTCTTCAACAGTTTTGCCTCTAAGCCTTGCGACTTCTTCCGCTCTTTTTAAATCCTTCAATCCTTCAAGGGTAGCATGAACCATGTTATTAGCATTAGCTGAACCAAGAGACTTGGTTAAAATGTCCCTAATACCTGCTAGCTCCAACACCGCTCTTACAGGCCCACCAGCAATTACACCAGTACCTTCAGAAGCTGGCTTAAGCAATACCTTTCCTGCGCCAAATCTTCCTGTAATTTCGTGAGGGATAGTTGTTCCTACTCTTGCAACGTTGATTAGGTTTTTCTTAGCATCTTCCACAGCTTTGCGAATTGCTTCAGGCACCTCGCCAGCTTTACCAAGACCTGCACCAACATGACCATTGCTATCTCCTACTACTACTAGTGCACTAAAGCTAAATCTTCTACCACCTTTTACTACCTTTGCTACCCTGTTTATATTTACGACTTTTTCAGTAAGCTCTAATTTGTTAGGGTCAATCTTTCTAGCCATTCATTCCCCTCCTTCACCTATATATTTTTAGAATTCCAATCCAGCTTCTCTAGCTGCATCTGCTAGTGCTGCAACTCTACCGTGATAGATATATCCACCCCGATCAAAAACTACCTTGGAAATACCTTTTTCCACAGCTCTTTTAGCAATTAGCTGTCCAACTGCCTTTGCTGCATCAATGTTTCCGCCAAAGCTAAGTTGTTCCTTAAGCTCTGGATCAACTGATGAAGCTGAGACTAATGTTAGACCAGTTACGTCGTCAATCACTTGAGCATAAATATGATTTAGACTTTTAAATATATTAAGTCTTGGTCTTTCAGCGGTTCCATGCACTTTACTACGCACACTAAGATGCTTTCTAGCGCGAACAGCTTTCCGATTATACTGCTTTAACAAGATATTCACTCCTTTCTGCAAGCACTTTACTTCTTCTTACCGCCAGCCTTACCAACTTTTCTTCTAATTCGCTCACCTTCGTACTTAATACCTTTGCCCTTGTATGGCTCAGGCTCACGAACAGCGCGCACCTTTGCTGCAAAAGCACCTACTACTTGCTTGTCGATACCTTTGATAGATATTTTCGTTGGTGCAGGCACTTCAATCTCTAGCCCTTGATCAGGCGTTAATTCTACTGGATGAGAATATCCTACAGATAATACAAGCTTATCTCCCTGCTTGCTAGCTCTGTAACCAACCCCCACTAGCTCTAAATTTCGAGTAAATCCTTTTGTTACACCGTCAACCATGTTTTGCAAAAGTGCTCTTGTTAATCCATGTAATGAGCGGTGAAATTTATCGTCACTAGGCCTTGTTACAACGACTTGGCTGTCTTCCATCACAATTGACATATCCTGATGAAAATCTCTCGCTAATTCGCCCTTAGGACCTTTTACCTTTACGTTTGTACCTTCAATCGTTACATTAACGCCATCAGGTATCACTACTGGCAGCTTACCTATTCTTGACAATTGTTACACCTCCTGTTCATGACATCAGTTATTTACCAAACGTAGCAAACAACCTCGCCACCAAGTCCATTTTTTCTAGCATCTTTATCTGTCATTAGACCTTGGGAAGTTGAGATAACTGCAATCCCTAATCCACCTAAGACCTTTGGTACTTCATCTTTGTTTACATAAACTCTTAGTCCTGGTTTTGAAATTCTCTTTAAACCAGAAATAACTTTATCTTTATTTGTGTCATATTTTAAATACAAGCGGATAACTCCCTGCTTGCCATCTTCAACATACTCAAATTCCTTGATAAAACCTTCGCTTTTGAAGATCTCTGCCAAGCTTCGCTTAATATTTGACGCCGGTATTTCTACAGTTGCTTTCATAGCTGTATTGGCGTTTCGAATTCTCGTCAGAAAATCAGCAATTGGATCTGTCATTACCATTGATTATTACCCCCTTCCTACTTATACCTACCAGCTTGCTTTTGTTACGCCAGGAATCTCACCCTTGTAAGCTAATTCCCGGAAGCAGATACGGCACATGCCAAACTTTCTCATGTAAGCATGAGGGCGTCCGCAAACTCTGCATCTATTGTAAGCACGAACTTTGAACTTTGGCGTCCGCTGTTGTTTTACC
>JAWSUQ010000154.1:0-6559 GCA_033549265.1 Bacillota bacterium | reverse complement strand
GCAATTGGTGGAACTATGAAATCTTTTTTAGATAGGGCTTTTTATGTTGCAGGAGTTAATGGGGGCCTGTTTAGACATAAAGTAGGTGCCTCTGTTGTTGCAGTAAGACGTTCCGGTGGATTACCTACATTTGACCAACTAAATAATTTTCTAAATTATTCAGAGATGTTGATTCCAACGGCGAACTATTGGAATGTTATCCATGGGGCTAGGCAAGGGGAAGCATTACATGATGAAGAAGGAGTACAAATTATGAGAGTGCTTGGAAAGAATATGGCATGGCTTATGAAGCTAGTTGAAAACGGAAAAGGAGTAGTTATAGAGCCAGAGCGAGAAAGTAAAAAATATATGAATTTTATTCGATAAGATAGAGCCTAAGTGGCTCTTTTTCTTTTGGCTATTTTTTGATAAAATATCTTAATATTTCAATAGTAACCTATAGTAGTATTGCCATAGGTAAAGTTATTGATATATTAAAGGGTTTTAGACTCTCAAGATATAAAACGTGTTGCGAAAATGACATGAAAGGCAAGAGGAAATCGCTCGCATATCTGATTATTACTAAAAATCTGAATTGGCATAATTTTTGCATAATTACTAGTTTATAGTCTAAATCCTATATAAATAAAGGGGGATAAATTAAGGTGAGAATTAAAAGAAATATGCTTGTTTTAGTTATTTTAATGACAGCGATAGTATTAGCAGCTAGTGGCTGTGGTAGTAGCGGTGATGAATCAGAAAGACCACAGACTATAATGCATTCTCATATTAGTGGTCCGACAGCATCTGGCTGGTACCCTATGTCAGTATTGTTTTCAGATATTTGGATGGATGAGATTCCTGGCATGAATATAACTGTAGTTGAGGGTGGGGCTATTGGGAATATCAGAGAGGTGAATCGTGGTGTGGATGCCCAATCAGGCTTTGCGTTTGCATCTGACTTAGCAGATGCTATAAACGGTAATGGAGTCTTTGAAGGAGATGTACAAGAAAACGTGTTAGCCATTGCTGCCTTATACCCAACTTGGTGGCAGTTTGCTGTACTAGATAAAAGTCCAATTAAAAGCTTAGATGACTTCGTTAAGAGTGGTGGATATGTTATTCCTGGTAATCCAGGAGATGCCAGTGAACTTGCCACCCGCAGGGTATTAGAGGCTATGGGCTATGGAGAAGAGGAGTTAGCACAGCATGGAGTAAGAGTTGCGTATGGCGGCTATGGAGATGCAGCTAATCAGCTTAGGGATGGTATTATTGATATGGTAACTCAAGGTGGTTCGCCAAACGTTCCAGGCTTGGCGGAGGTAGATGCATCAAATCCAATTAGATTACTCCCTATTCCGGAAGACGTGTTGAAAAAAATAGATGAAAAAGGCTATGGATATACAACAACTATGCCCCATCCTGCAGGAACCTACAAGAATCAGACTGAAGATGTCCCCACAATAGTAACTATGAGTATTAACGTCGTCAATAAAAATATGGATGAAGAAGTAGTCTATCAAATGACAAAATCTTTATGGGAAAGCCTAGATCGTATCAAGGAAGAGCAGCCAGCACGAGGTACTTGGATGGAACCAAGTATTGGTTACTCAGGTATTAATAATCCGGATTTCTTCCACCCTGGGGCTTTACGATACTATCGAGAAATTGGAGTGGCAAAGTAATACTAAAGTAAGCAGCAATCTCTTATACCTCAAGATTGCTGCTTAAAATATCATATAAAGTGAATCTTAATTTAACAATTCGATCTCAATCGAATAAAACTAAGGAGGTGATTTGATGAACAGTAAAGAACCAAAAAAGCTAAATCTTTTCTTAGAAACTGAGACCTCCATTAGCAATATAGAAAAAGCTATTAGTAACCCTGATCAAGCATCAAGTATTGTTAGGGCAGGTAGGTTGATAGTAGCACTTTTGGCCATTGGAGTGGCCTTATATGTGATTAAATCAGCTGCATTAGGAGGATTACCATCCTGGCAGCATCGGGCCTTTTTTACCTCTGTAGCCTTAGTGTTATGTTTTATCTACGTCCCTTATAAAAAGGGCAATAAAAAATTGCATTGGTTATTTGATTTTGTCCCAATGATATTATCTCTAGCAACAATGGTATTCTCACTAACAGCCTTTCCTGAGGTATCACTAAGACAGGGGAATGCAGCTAATATTGATATTACAATTGGAACGATAATGATTTTGCTCATTATAGAAGGTGTCCGTAGGACTATAGGACCTGCCATGGCTATCATGGTAATAACCTTTTGGGCATATATTTTTGTTGGGCCATGGTTTCCAGGACTGCTGGGACATCCAGGGTTTAGTTATTCAAAAATGATCGATACTATGTTTATTACAACAAACGGAATTTTTACCTCTCCTATATATATTGCATCTACTGTATTAATCCTATTTTTAATATTTTGTTCTTTATTATTAAAAACGGGAGCAGGACAGTTGTTTGTGGAACTGGCCTTTGCCATAACCGGGAAAAGACGAGGGGGACCTGCCCTAGCGGCAGTGCTTGCTAGTGCATTAATGGCAACTATTACTGGTAATGGAGCAGCAAACGCTACCATGACTGGATCCTTTACCATTCCATTAATGAAAAAGGTTGGTTATCGGAAAGAGTTTGCCGGTGCTGTAGAAGCAGTAGCATCTCAAGGAGGGCAGATTATGCCTCCTATTATGGGGGCAGCGGCATTTATTATGGCCGAATACACTGGTATTCCTTTTATTAAGATTGCAGGATATGCTCTTATACCAGCTATTCTATATTTTTTGGTAGTAGCAATTGTGATATACCTGCAAGCTGTAAAGCAAGGGTTAGAGGGGCTGCCTGAGGAACAACTGCCAAACTTTTGGGATGTATTACGCAAGAGAGGCTATTTATTACTTCCACTGATAGTTATCGTTGGCATGATGATTAAGGGTTATAGTCCAATGATGGCTGGACTTTGGGCGATAGTAGTTGTTTTTGTCTTAAGCTTATTAAAAAAATCTACCAGGATGAGTTTACTGCAAACATTAGCTGCATTAGAGGACGGAGTACGCAGTTCTTTAAGTACAGTAATGGCTTGTGCTGGTGCTGGTATTATTACTGGATCAGTGATAATGACTGGACTAGGCATCCGCTTTTCCAGAATGGCTATAGAACTGTCCGGTGGGGAGCTATTACCAATGCTTTTCATGATTATGATAGCTTCCATAATCCTCGGAATGGGCATGCCAACTGTTTCCGCTTATGTCATTTTGGCCACAGTTGCTGTTGGTGCCCTGGTTAAGATGGATGTACCAGTGATAGCAGCCCACTTTTTTGTATTCTACTTTGGTATTTTCTCAGGCATTACACCTCCAGTAGCAATCACCTCATATATAACGGCGGGGATAGCAGGAGGAGATCCATTAAAAACAGCCTGGACCTCGTTAAGGATTGGTTTGGCGGGCTTTATTCTGCCATTTATGATGATCTATAACCCATCTTTGATCTTAGAAGGAAGTACTATAGCAATTATTTTTAGTACAGTAACGGCAGCAATTGGTTTAGTATCCTTTGCTAGCTTTATCCAGGGATATCTGATAACAGTAACTTCAGCATGGCAAAGATTAGCTTTACTATTATCAGCTGGCTCTCTTGTTAATCAAGGATTAACAACAGATATAATTGGGTTTAGTCTATTAGGGATTGTGATAATTGTTCAGTGGCGAAACAGCAAAAAAGATCAGGACTTTTCTTTGCCTTTTAGATAAGGTTTCGTATGAAAGAATGGATAGTTAAAAGAAGAATCACCTAGCGGTGATTCTCCTTTTAACTAGATTAATTATTGTAGTAGGTTGTCTCATTGTTCTCCAAAGATGCTGATTCTAACAATTAGTATTTTTCATGCCATTTAATAGAATATCAAAATGTTTCTCAACCTGATCCCTTAAATCAAAGTCCGGATATCTAATACACCACTCATAGGTAAGCCCTCTAATGCTCATAATGCAGTGATTCGTAACTACATCCACATCTAACTCCTTTTTAAACTCCCCTTGCTGTATACCCTGCAAAAGTATATCTTTAAACATTGGGTAAATTTCCCTATTGTAGGCCAGTAGAGGATTTTTTTCAACTGTTCTTGTAATCTGTGCTTCATAAATCAGCTTTATTAGGTCATAGCCAATATTTACAGCAATAACATCAGCAATTTTTCCTGCCAACGCAATAATAAGGTCAGACTTAGTTGTATCACTGGGGAAGGATGTTATAAATCTTTTGTAATCCAATTCAACCTTTTCTAAAAAATCTCCAATAAGAGCAGCAATTAGAGTACTCTTAGAGTCAAAATGCACGTAGAAAGATCCCTTCGAGACCCCTGCCATTTCCACGATAGAGTCAACACTAACATTTTCAAAACCATGCTTCTTGAACAACTTGTCAGCGCTCAGATAAATTTTCTTTTTTGTTTCATTTGCCTTTGCTTTCCTAGTATTTGTTCTTTGGTTCATAAGCATCTCTCCTTATTGACAATGACGATGAAATGAATTACAATGACTATAGTCAATGACTGCAGTCATTAATTATTTTACATAATTATAACACATAAATGCTTATATTCATAGGTAGGAAAAATATTAATTAGTCTAAAATAGAGACATTTTTTATTACATCTGAAATATATTATAGCACATTCAAAAGAAACTCCTACAACTCTTGTATTCTTATCCATTTCTGGTACCACAACTAGGTATAGTACCAGAGATATTCCACCCAGGCATTATCACATATCGACTACCTTCATAGTTATACTAACTCCCATGCTTTAGCCTATAAAGAAATGTTATATACGTCTTGACCTACAAGTCTTATAAAATGTTAGTTAGGAGGGGGGATTAGCGTAGAATGGTTATGCTAAATCAAGCTGAGGAAACACAGTTGATTGCCTTAGCCGACGATAATGAAAGTGCATTTACTACACTTTATAACTATTACTATCCTCGAATTTATAATTATGTACATTATCGTGTAGCAGACTTTCATGCAGCTGAAGATTTAATCAGTCAGATCTTTGAAAAATTATTCTCTACTCTTAAGAACTACCGGTCGGAAAAGGCACCTTTCTCAACTTGGCTTTTTAGCATTGCCCGCAATACACTTACAGACTATTATCGCAGAAGAATACGAACTACCTGTGCTTATCTTGAGACAACTGAAGAGATAATTGATTCTGAACCTGGTCCTGATGATATTGTTGCTTTTAATGAAACACAGCAACAATTGCATAAAGCTTTGGCATCCTTAACCCAAAGGGAGCAAGACATTATCGCATTGAAGTTCTGGGGTGGGTTGTCCAACAGAGACATTGCAAAACTATTAGATATTAGTGAAAGTAACACCGGTGTTATCTTATTTCGGGCCATGAAGCAGCTGCGGATAATATTGGAAAATGAGGGGATGAACATCTTTGGATGAAAAGAGAAAAGCTGATATTTACTTAGTACTTCTAGATAAAATTTTAGCAGGAGAAAAGGATATTGGGCCGGTAGAGGATATTGAAGTTGAAAAACTGCTATTGCTGGCAAAGACGATGATAGCTGAGGACTTCAGCATCAATAGTAAAACCAGAGAAAAGCTGAGAAAGCAGCTCCTGAATTTAGTAATAAAAAAGAATAAATTAAGTTTATCTGTGCAGCCCAACGGCGATGATGAATTAGACGAAGAGGCTCTAAATTCTGTTACTGCAGCTGGTTTGACAGGGCTAGATCGTGTGCAAAAGGCTATTTGTCCTTACTGTGGTTTTAAGTCAAAGAACCTCGAAAGCAGATGTCCTATTTGCAGTAAATAAAAAAATAGGACAAAACAAAAAAGGTTTCTGTTTCCGATGTAATACTTTTAACAGCAAAGCGTATTAAATATTGAAAGCAGTGTACGGAAAGTGCACACAAAAATGAGGGGGTTATAAAAAATGAGTGTTGAATCAGCAAAGCAATTTCTAGAAAGAATGAAAACAGATGAGGAATTTGCTAAGAAAGTTATGGGATGCAAGGATGCAGAGGAGCGCATGGCTGTTGTAGCAGAAGCAGGCTTTGATTTCACAGCGGAAGAAGTTAATGAAGTGGGTGGGGAGCTTAGTGACAGTGATTTAGACGCTGTTGCGGGTGCTGGCTGTTTAGTTGATTCATGTGGTCTTAAAGAATTATTCTAGTAATAGCCTTGCATTTCTAAGGAAGAAAAAAACATGTGGAATATTAAATCCGGTCGTTCAAAGAACGCCGGATTTAATATTTCATAGAAAAGAAGGATAGATGCTAAAAATCAAGGGGGCATGGTTTTGGCGGGAATATATCTTGCTTCATCAAGAAAGCCTGGTTGTCTGAGTTAAGATTGGATACGATGTATCCTGCAAGTTCAAGTTCACGACATCGCAAGCGGCACATATCCTCAGAAGGAGCTGCTATGGAGCCACAGGAACTTAAGTTATCATGCTTACATCCTCCACCGCAGTAATATCTGGCAAAGCAGCTGGAACATTTAACATTATCTATTATGGGGCTTATGTGATAATTTTTTCGACTCAGGTCA
>JAWSUQ010000153.1:0-6562 GCA_033549265.1 Bacillota bacterium | reverse complement strand
TAATGTATTATTCACGGCTTGTACATGCAAGCAGACAAGTAAAAGCAAATTTTTAGGGGAAGGAGCATATTAGTGGTAAAAAAATGGATGTTGATTATTTTTGTGGCTATGTTAGCAGTAATTATTGTGATACCCTCAATGATTGGCTTGCTATTAAAGGAAGAGGAAGGTGAGGAAGTAGTGGAATGGGAAGGTCCAGAAATACGGCTATTAATGCATGAAACAGGTGAGATAGTGACTATTCCCCTAGAGGAATATTTAGTGGGAGTCATTGCAGGAGAAATGCCAGCAGCATTTGAGCTAGAGGCTCTAAAGGCCCAAGCAGTAGCTGCAAGAACTTACACAGTTAAGAAAATGAAAGCAGGCATCAATGACAAGCATCCAGAAGCTGATATCTGTGATGATCCAAACCATTGCCAGGCCTGGCTATCAAATGAGGAAATGCAGCAGCGGTGGGGGCTGACAGGCTATACCTCATACAAGCGGAAAATCCAAAAGGCCGTTAGTGAAACAAGAGGACTTATATTAACCCACAATGGCCAGTTAATAGAACCAGTATACCACTCTACCAGTGGACCCCAGACGGAAAACTCAGAGGACGTCTGGCAGCAGGCTATCCCCTACTTAAGGAGTGTCCCCTGTGAATGGGATAAGGAGTCTCCAAGATACCAAGAGCAGAAAACAATAGCCTGGGATACCTTAGATAGATTGCTAGGCACAAGCCTTACAGCTCAGCCGGTGTCTACCCTTGCTAATAGTCCCAATATAATTAAAATTACTAAAAGTACCCAGACTGGCAGAGCTGGCACTGTGCGAGTAGGAAGTACAGAACTGCAGGGCACGAAATTCCGCAGTTTGTTAGGGCTTAATTCTACAAATTTTGATATAGCAGTTTCGGCCAACGGAGTTACATTCACCACCACCGGCTACGGTCATGGAGTAGGAATGTGTCAGTATGGGGCCAATGGGCAAGCCAAGGAAGGAAGAGGTTTCGCCGATATCTTAACCTATTATTATACCGATGTAAAAGTGATGAAAATGCAGGGCTATTAGATGAATATTTAACCAATTAATAAAAGTTATTAAATTAGCAGGAGATATAAAAAAGATGGAGAATAATTAAAAAATGTTCGCATTTTCTAATACAATTTTATATTTCTCTAGACATAAGCTGTAGAGAAAAAAGGAGGGTTAGAGGCCATGGAGTCCAAGCAAAAGCTCTTCATTATCATTGCAGTAGCACTGATGGGACTGATTGTGGTTGGATTTATTGGGGTGAAACAAACATCCAAGCCTGAGTTTTGTTCCACATGTCACTCAATGCAGCCGGCTTTTGATAACTGGGCTAGTTCAGCCCACGCTGAAGTAGACTGTATGTCATGTCATTCAGAGCCAGGATTTGCAGGGTTTGTGGAAGTGAAGCTAGGGGGCTTGAAGCAAGTTGCGGTTACACTTACATCGGATGTGCAACCAGAAGATGTAGTGGGGTTAGCTCATGTAAATGAAGAACGTTGTCTATCATGTCACGAGCAAGAAGCAACCGACCAAGTAATTCCCCATATGATTCACTCCAGTCAGGAGTTTGGCTGTATGGATTGTCACGATCGTATCGTACACGATCCACCAGAGCTGGCAGTACCAGATAAAAGCCAAGAAGCTTGTATCGCTTGTCACCGACAACAATAAAAAAGATGTAACAATTTAGCCCCGGCAATTTGTCGGGGCTTTTTGCTGTGTCTAAAACCGGTAAATTTTGGAGATAATATTCCTGAGGTGATTTTTTATATGAAAAAACTAATCGACTGGAATCAGTTAAAGAAATTGTTGTCAGACTCAGGAGAAAAAAGTAAAAAGCAAATGCAAAGCTTAGGTAAACAATTGTTAGAAAAACTATCGACAATCGGAGATTTTGTCAGAAAAAAAGGTGCAGTACTAGGTAATAAGTGGTATTATTTTGCTATTTTAATCATAGTATCTATTTTAGCAGTACCTATGGTATCAAGATTCTATCCAACAGCTGTACCAGTTCAAGGGGGACAGCTAGTAATAGATGATGACTATGTTTATCATCAAATGTCGGAGCTGCCTAAGGATCTATTTAGTGAACAGCAGCTAAACAATAAGTCAGTGACTGAAGCTGCTAAACTAGCACCCATTCAAGAGTTAGAGCCAGAAAAGGTTACACTGGCGGCTGATGAAAATGAAGCTGGCAATGGTACAGACAACAAGAACGATGGCGATGCTGACGACGAAAAGGAAGCTGAAAAAGAGGACTCAGCCAAAAAGGAGCCTCCCAAGATGACTTTAGCTTGGCCAGTAACTGGTGACATTGTTAAGGCCTATGGCTTTGGCTATTCAAAAGCTTATGACGATTATCGCTTTAACTCTGGAATGAATATCAAAGCAGCAGTTGATAAAAAGGTTACTGCCGCTGCAGCAGGAAAAGTAGTGGCAGTGTCAGAAAACCTGCTCTACAATACCTATGTCTTGATTGAGCACGACAGCGATGTCACAACCCTTTATGGAAACCTAAAGGAGGCCAATGTAGCAGAAGGAGACCGGGTAGAGGCTGGTGCCGTTATTGGCTCAGTTGGAAAGCCTGGCTATCATAGCCTAGGGGTAGATAATAGCTTATTTTTTCAGATCCAATGGCTCGAGGAGTCTCTCGATCCTGCCAAATACTTAGAAAATTAGTTAATGCAAAATATTCCCAGCAAGAAGTTTTTAAAAAAGACGTCTATTAGGCGTCTTTTTTTTAATAGCCCCTCATATATATTGTATAAAACAGGGTGAGGGAGGCTAGTTTATGCAAGACTACATTCAAAAGCGGGTTTTAGAAATAAGTAATTATATCCTTGAATCACAAGCCACAGTTAGGCAGGCGGCCACTGTGTTTGGAGTTAGCAAGAGCACGGTACACAAAGACTTAACTGAGCGTTTACCATTATTAAATGAGGATGTAGCGGAAGAGGTAAAAAGAATTTTAGATTTAAATAAATCGGAACGGCATATCCGAGGTGGCGAAGCTACTAGAAAAAAATATAAAGAAATTATTTAGCTTTTGTTAAATATGGCAAAAAATATTGATATAGATGTAGAATTTTGCAGGAAAATAAGAGTAAATGCAGAAGTTATTCCCTCAAAGAGTCTTTCCGGACGCCCATTACATACGTGCGCTGCGGCTTAATCAGTTGAAGAAAACTTGGGGTTCGGAAATTCATTTGTTTTATGACAGGACAAGCTACCGCAAAAAGAAAAAAAGTAGGTTGGGGGAGATTTGCTGAATGTTCGGCTTTGGTACAGATATTGGGATTGATTTGGGTACCGCCAGTGTACTGGTATTCGTCAAGGGCAAGGGAATTGTTCTTAATGAACCATCAGTAGTAGCTATTGATAAAGAGACTAATAAGATCATTGCAGTAGGAGAATCAGCTCGGCAAATGCTGGGAAAAACTCCGGGAAATATTGTTGCCATTAGACCTATGCGAGATGGAGTAATTGCTGATTATGATGTAACCGAGCGAATGCTAAGGTACTTTATTGAAAAGGCCTGCGGCAGGAGATTTTTCTTTAAGCCCCGAGTAATGGTTTGTATTCCGTCAGGAGTTACGAGCGTAGAAGAGCGGGCTGTAAGACAAGCAGCTATTCAAGCTGGAGCTAGAGAAGCCTTTCTGATTGAAGAGCCGTTAGCAGCAGCACTAGGCGCAGGGCTAGATATTAGTGAGGCCAGCGGCAGTATGGTGGTTGATATTGGTGGTGGCACTACAGATATTGCTGTACTTTCCTTAGGGGGGATAGTTTGTAGCAAATCCCTGCGAGTAGGTGGGGACAAGTTTGATGACGCTATTGTTCGTTTCATCAGAAGAGAATATAACCTGATGATTGGTGAGCGGACTGCAGAGGAACTAAAGATCAAGGTAGGTACCGCCTTTAACAAAGGAGACCGCCAGGGAATGAGCATGGACATTCGCGGCCGAGACTTAGTGACAGGGCTGCCAAAATCCATCAATGTATCCTCTGAGCAGGTATATGAAGCCTTAGCTGAACCAGTAGAAGCAATTGTCAACTCAGTGAAAGAAGTGCTGGAAAAAACACCTCCTGAACTGGCCTCTGACATTGTTGATAAAGGAATGGTAATGACAGGCGGGGGAGCCCTGCTTAATGGCTTAAATAAGCTTTTAGAAGAGGAAACAGAGCTGCCGGTACATATTGCTGATGAGACAGTATCCTGCGTTGCTAAAGGAACAGGAAAAGCATTAACTATGATAAATGTCCTTCAGGGCGGCAAAGCTATTTCCAAGAAGGTAATGTAAGTCTTTAAATAAATCAAAATATATAGCAACCTAAAGAGACTGGTCAGGTTTCACCTGGCCTTCTTTTATCGTTTAAGATCATTATCTAAAACTGACAATACATTGTAAAAAGTTTTCGCTTTCCACAAAAAGTATTAATATTTTGTCCCTAATCATCGATATACATATTATAGACTATGACGGATTTTATCTATTAGGAAAAGGAGGTGAAGTGGTGTTAAGAGGCTTATATACAAGTGGACACGGAATGAAGGTTCAAAGCAAGCTTAATGATATCACTGCCAACAATTTAGCCAATTCCCAAACCGTTGGGTTTAAAAAAGATACCGGTGTTATGACCAATTTCCCAGAAATGCTGTTATACAATATGGGGGACAACAACAAAATGGCAAACCCTAGTCATCTGCCAAGGCAGGTAGGAAATTTAAGCACAGGGGTTGTGTTAAATGACTCTATTGCCAGTATTCGTGTACCAGGCACTTTTCAGGAGACTAATAACCCGCTAGATGTAGCCATCGAAGGAGACGGTTTCTTTGTAGTTGACTTTACTCCAGTTGGCCAGGAGCTAGCAGAAAGATATACTAAGCAGGGCAACTTCAAGCTGAATCAAGAAGGTATGCTGGTGACGGTAGATGGATATGCTGTCCAGGGCGAGCAGGGCAATATCTATATCGATGGCACCAACATTGAGATAAGCCACCAGGGAGAAATATTTGTTGATGGCAATCTGGTGGACAGGCTCCGGTTAGTAACCTTCAATGCTGAAGAAGGCTTGGAAAAAACGGGACATACCATGTTCATGCACACTAATCCTGCTGCAGTAGTTCCTGCCAATAACATAGTGGTAAGACAGGGCTTTGTGGAAGGCTCAAATGTAAACCCAGTGGCGGAAATGGTTAGAATGATTGAAGTAATGCGGGCCTACGAGGCTAACCAAAAAGGGGTTCAATCCCATGATGAGACCTTGGCCAAGGCGGTTAATGAGGTAGGAAAGGTATAATAATTTAAAATGTCACTAGTATAAGTTTGAAGTATTTGAGTTAAGTAAGATATGAGGCTGGACTGGTAAACAGGGGCCTCCTAATCCGCTAACCGACTGATGCGGAGAATTTTAGTCAAATATACACTAGGGGGAAAAATTAATATGTTAAGAGCACTGTACTCTGCTAGCTCTGGAATGAGAGCTCAGCAGCTTAATTTGGATACCATTTCAAACAACCTGGCCAATGTAAACACGAACGGCTTTAAGAAAAACAGAGTAGACTTTCAGGATTTGCTGTACCGGACCATCCAGGAGCCAGGACTAGCTAACACCTCTGGACAAATGACTCCAACAGGGATTCAAGTTGGACATGGTGTCAGAGCTGCAGCTACACCGGTAGATTTTACCCAGGGCAGCCTTAAAGAAACTACAAATCCTCTGGATTTAGCTATTGAGGGAGAAGGATTTTTTATGGTGGAGCTACCAGACAGCACCATTGCCTATACTAGAGACGGCTCATTTAAAATGGATGCACAAGGTTACTTAGTGACCAATAATGGATATTATGTCTTGGATGAAGGCTTGGCGCCCATTTATATCAGTGAAGATCCAGTGAAAAACATCGGGGTTGCCAGTGACGGGATGATTAGTGTACTATTCCCAGGGGAGGATGTGCCTGAAGAAATTGCTCAAATCGGCATGACTCGCTTTCCCAATCCGACAGGATTGGATAAGGTAGGAAAAAACCTCTATAGGGCAACAGAGGCCGCTGGCTGGCCTGTTGAAGGCATAGCGGAGGAAGAAGGGATGGGCTCAATAGTCCAAGGCTTCCTGGAGATGTCCAACGTGCAGATAGTGGTAGAAATGGTTGATATGATTACAGCTCAGCGGGCTTATGAAATTAATTCAAAGGCTATTACTACTTCTGATGAGATGCTGCAGTTGGCGAATAACCTCAAAAGGTAGTAACATAAAAAATTTAATGGCTTAGTCAACTTCAGTGGAGCAAACGAAAAGTTTCAATTGCTTAGTCACTTCAGTTTCTAATTCCTACGGCTTGCTTTGAGCAGCTTCAAAACTCGCTGCGCTCAGACAGTTGAAGCTGCCTGATAAAGCTTCGCCAAGAAATTTACGAAACTTCCGTTAAATAGCTGCTTGAATCTTTTCGTTTACTCTGGGGGTATCTTTAGATTAGATATTAGCAGGATAAAATGATAGTTGGATAGCTGGGATAAGTAAAAGAAAAAGGTGATGTAAATGCAAACTA
>JAWSUQ010000152.1:0-6596 GCA_033549265.1 Bacillota bacterium | reverse complement strand
CCCTGATTGGCAAAGTTGTTCCTTAGAAAATACTTGCGGTCATTTAAGCAAACCCTTTGATTAATAAAAGGATTTATGTCGATAAAAGACGAATTAAACACCTATTAATTCATTAATTTATTTTACTATAATTAAGAAGCTTTTAGTTTTAATAGAACCTTAAGTAAACTTAAAAAAGTCTTTATCTATTTAAGCGATTTCTTAATCTAAAAAAAACGTTTTAGTGGAGGTCAACTGTAGTGGGTAAAAGATATGTTTAGATAATTATATGTTTCTATATAATTTGCGTAAAACAAATATATTTCATAAGAAACTGAACCCATTGAGTTGGTTATTCAAGTTGCTAATTTAGGCAACGTAGCGGTGGAATTTTCAAGCTAATAATGAGCATATTTCTTCTAACATGAGATAACTGGGAGGTGTCCACATTGGCAGGAGAGACTATATTAATTGTGGATGATGATGAGGATATTAGAGAAGTACTTACGCTATACCTAAAGAAAGAAGGCTATCAGGTAATATCAGCTGAAGATGGAAGCGAAGCAGTGACACGGGCCTTTAAAGCTAATCCTGATTTGATCATCTTAGATATGATGCTGCCTGGGCTAGACGGAGTTGAGGTTTGCCAAGAAATACGCAAAAAATTATCTACCCCTATAATCTTTCTCAGTTGCAAAGGTGAGCCCTTAGACAAGTCCATTGGCCTCACAGCAGGTGGCGATGACTACATGAGTAAACCATTTGACGCCTTAGAAATATTGGCCCGAGTGAAAGCCCATTTGCGCCGAAACAGAATGCTAAAAAGTACAGTAAATTCAAATAAGTTACTAGCATATCAAGGTCTATCTATTAATCTGACAAGTTTATCAGTAGTGGCTAATAATAAACCTGTACTGCTATCCCCTAAAGAATTTCAACTGTTGGTATTACTGGCTGAAAGCCCAAATAAGGTATTTAGCAGCGAAGAACTGTTTCAATCCCTTTGGGGTACTGAAAGCTTCGGGGATCATCGCACTGTAATGGTGCATATCAGCAATATTCGCAGAAAAGTTGAACAAGATCCAGCCAAGCCTATTTATATAAAGACAATTAAAGGCGCTGGCTACAAGTTTTGTACGCCATAATGTATATGTCTGAAGGTTTATCGGTGGAGGTCAGAAGCAGTGGGTAAAAGTTATCTTAAGGGAATTATAATATTATTAATTTGCTTTTTCATAATATTACCATCTTCCTTTGAATCTGCTGAAGCCAACAACAATCCCGAAGCAATTAATGGAATGTTAGACCTGGCAAACTGGAATTGGGAGCAAGATGGCATTGTATCTCTTAAAGGCGAATGGGAATTTTATTGGCAGCAGCTTTTAACACCAGAAGACTTTCATAATAGAAACTTAGCTGGTGAAAATGAAACCATTACAGTTCCTAGTACTTGGAATAACCATAAAGTCAAAGGTAAAGAGATTACCGGCATAGGTTATGGTACCTATCGCTTGCTAGTAAATGCTTCAGGTAATCAGATGCTGGGAGTTAAAATTCCTAAAATTTTCACGTCCTATAATCTATGGATTAATGGTGAACTAGTTGCTACTTATGAAACAGTTAATATTCAAAACAAAAGTGTACCTAATTATTATCCTAGAGTAATATACTTCAAACCAGATACTGATACCCTTGAATTTATATTTCAGGTAGCTAATTACCGGCATCGTAGCGGCGGAATAGCAGAAAATGTGTTGCTGGGAACTGGTACGCAAATTAATAATTCAATCGTTAAAAATATAGCTTTTGACCTTTTTCTCTTTGGTTCTATATTTATTATAGGATTTTATCATCTTGCTTTTTTTATTTTTAGACCTAAAGATAAATCTTCTTTATACTTTGGATTATTCTCAGTGCTAATTAGTTTAAGAACATTATTTGTTGGTGAAATATATTTTCTTTATCTATTTCCTAGTTTTAGTTGGGAAATAGCCCATAAAATACATACACTAACCTACTACATAGGCGTACCCATCTTTATAATGTTGATAAAATCTATTTTCCCTAATTATATTTCAAAAATAATAATTTACCTTGTAAATATAGTTGGCCTGGGCTTTGCCCTCATAGTATTGCTAACCCCCACTACAATATTTACATATGTTAATCCAATATACCAGCTATTCACGCTAGTCCTAGTTCCTTATGTACTTTATATTTTATTTACTGCATGTTCTCAAAGAAGAGAAGGTTCTATTATTATTGCTATCGGTGCAGGAATTCTAATTCTGGCTACGATTAATGATATAATTTATCTCAGCGTGGTTATGATGGATTCACAAAATCTTTTAATAAAAAGCATAATAACCAAGGGCAACTTATCATCCTGGGGATTACTAGCCTTTGTCTTTGCCCAATCTTTAGTATTGGCTAAGAATTTTGCTAAAAGCTTTGCTAGAGTGGAGTTAATGACAGAGAAGTTCCAAAGACTTAATGAAAGCTTAGAGGAAAAAGTTACTGAAAGGACTCAAGACTTAGAAACATCAAAAAAGGAGCTGGAAAAGGCCTATCAAGCAGTGTCAAGATCAGAAAAATCACGGCAGCATTTGGTTCAAAATATCTCCCACGACCTACGTACTCCCCTAACCGCTATTCAAGGCTATGTATGTGCCATCTTAGATGGGATAGTAAAAGAGCCCAAACAGCAGCTAAACTACTTAGATAGAGTTATCAAGAAGGTAGCTATATTGGATCAGATGGTGAAGGAGCTATTAGAACTGTCTAAATTAGAATCCCGTCAGTTGCAGCTTAATGTTTACTTATTACCATTAAAATTATTTGTTGAGCAAGCTGCAGAAAAATATAGCTTAGACATGAGAAATACAATAATAGAGTTTAAAGTCAATTTTCCTAGTGAGTTGAAGAATGATTCTAATTGGGCAAAGGATTTATTTGCTAAAGTTGATATGGACCAATTGGATCGAGTATTTGCAAATTTATTTAGCAACGCCCTCAATCATACAACCGAAGGATGCCAAGTAGAACTAACCTTTAAGTTAACAGAGGATAACAAGAAGCTCCTGATAATAGTAACAGATACTGGCGTAGGAATTTCAGAAAATGACTTGCCCCACGTATTTGAACGTTTTTATAAAGTGTCAAAAGCTCGTCAAACTAGCCATCAAAGTAGTGGCCTTGGTTTAGCAATAGCAAAAGAAATCGTCGAATATCATGGTGGTGAAATTTGGGCAGAAAGCAACCTGGGACAAGGCAGTAGTTTCTTCTTTACCCTGCCAATTCATGTTAAAAGTGATGATCGGTTGTAAAATAAATGACCTCTGCAAGTTATTATTAACTGTAGAGGTCTTTAATGAGTTGTGTAATTTCTGCTTTGTTGGTCTAACTGTTTTACT
Source organism: Bacillota bacterium (assembly GCA_033549265.1). Classification (GTDB taxonomy): domain Bacteria; phylum Bacillota; class Desulfitisporia; order Desulfitisporales; family JAWSUQ01; genus JAWSUQ01. Next base: position 3,204 of record JAWSUQ010000152.1, on the reverse strand, counting down.
TCTTGCTCCAGCAGCTTAAATTTATGGTTTACATCGGCCAGTTGCTGTTCATTCAAATTTCCTTGCTGTACCTGCTCTGCTAGATCCCGCATCTGGTGGAGCTTTTCTTCTATCTCCTCTAAGGCTTGAAGTCGATTGTTTACCCAAGCTAGATATTGTTTGCATTTGTTTTCATCGGTCATTAATGTCACCACCTTAAAATATCTTAATAAAGAAAGGTCAGAGAGAATTCTCCCTGACCCTCTGGGTAGCTTGGATTATTATCCAAGTAACTGTAATACTGATTGTGGTGCTTGATTCGCTTGAGCCAACATTGCTGTTGCTGCCTGCTGTAGGATGTTGTTCTTAGTGAACTGCATCATTTCAGCAGCCATGTCAACGTCTCTAATTCTAGATTCTGCGGCTTGTAGGTTTTCTGATGAAGTTCCTAAGTTGCTAATAGTGTGCTCTAATCTATTTTGGTATGCACCTAGTTTAGATCGCTCTGTAGAAACTGTCTCAATTGCGCTCTGGATAGTTGTTATTGCAGAGCTGGCTGCACTTTGCGTTGAAACATCTATACCTGCTGCTGTTGATGCATCAGCAGTCTTTGCTCCACTTGCAAATGTTGCTGCTGAGGCTGTTTCAGCACTAATCGTTACTGTTGCTGCTAGGTTTTCATCAAATGCTCCGTCAGTAGTTAGTGTCAGTCCAGCATAAGCTCCAGTTCCTGCTATTGAAGTTTCTGTTCCTGCTAATCCTGTTATATTAACCGTTGTAGATCCATCATTTAAAGAAACTGTGTAAGAAGTATCAGTACCTGCAGTTGCAGTTCCACTACCAGTGATGCTATTAGGGTCAGCCGTTATTGCTACACTACTCGTTGAGCCTGTAGTTGAACTTGTAAATGTGAGTCCTGCACCATCGGCTCCTGATACAGTCGCTCCTGTAAGTTGGCCATTTACAAATGTCTCAAATGCACCCCAGTCAGCGAATGCACCAGCACCAGTATAATCTGCATTAAAAGTGATTGTTTGAGTAGCCCCTCCATCAACAGAAATATCAATAGTCTTAGCTGTACCTGAAGCATCTCCTAATGCTGTGTTCAAAGCTCCAATATTAGCATATGTAGTAGCCCCTACAACGCTACCAGAAGTCGCTGCTACTTCAGCAGCTGTAACTCCAATACTAGCTGAATCAACAATTGCTGAACCAACTGTCCCTGAAACTGTGGCAGCAGTTACGTCAGTAGCACCACTAGCTAATGTTGGAGTAATTACATCTCTAGACACACTTAAAGACTTAGCATCCATGGCTCCAATAGATAATGAAATATCTTGTGCTGCATTAGCTCCAACATGGAATTTTGCAGCACTGATACCATTTGCATCAATTCCACCATTAATAAGTTTTTGTGTATTGAATTCAGTATTGTTAGCAATTCGAGTAATTTCTTTTGCTAATTCATCTACTTCTTTTTGTATTTCTGCACGGTCTTCTGAAGTATTAGTATCAGTAGCTGACTGAACTGCTAGTTCTCTCATCCTTTGAAGGATTGAATGTGTTTCATTTAATGCACCTTCAGCTGTTTGAATTAAAGAGATTCCATCCTGAGCATTTCTTTGAGCTTGGTTTAAACCTCTAATCTGACCTCTCATCTTTTCACTGATTGCTAAACCTGCTGCATCGTCACCTGCTCTGTTAATTCTTAGGCCCGAAGATAACTTCTCTAATGATTTTGAACCATTTGCCTGGTTGGCACCCAACTGACGGTGGGTATTCATTGCCATAATGTTGTTGTTAATACGCATAATTAATCATTCCTCCTTGAATGTTTGTTTTACTCCCGTAGGCGTCCTTGCCTGTAGGAGATATCTGGTTATTGACTGACTCTTTATCAGTCGGCCGCTCTGATAAGAGCAAGTCAATATTACCTCACTTTATATATCGTATAATCCAAAAATAATATTAGGGTTAAAATATGTCTATTCATGTCAAAAAGGTCCAAAAATAATGAATACCTCTTTATTACTTTCCTTTTCGCCTTTTTTTGCTATTAGTCCTGTTTTTTTAATTGTTCTAAAATGTTTCCCAAACTAGCAGGCTTCACAGCTGCTGCCTGCTTATTTTCCTCTTGGATAGCATCATAAATTTCCTTGCGATAGATAGTTACATCCTTTGGAGCTTTAATCCCTAGTCTTACCTGTCCGTCCTTTATTTCTAATACTGATATCATAATATTGTTGGCAATTACAATTGCCTCCTGCTCTTTTCTCGTGAGTATTAGCATATTACTTACCTCCCTATTTGCAGGCCTCCAGCTTTTCTTCGGGGAAAAGCCGATGGCGGGTAGTGTAATGGGAGTCACTTAATATCACTTGCTTACCGAGCTTTCGCTTGCCGTTAAAAACCAGTGGGGCCTGCAGGTTTGCTGTCATATTTTTAGGCTCTGCGGGAATTGTCACCATTAGCAGCACTACTGCGTCCTTTTCATCCTCAATGCCGATATCGGTTAAATCATTTTTATTTAGCTTAACTTGATAGTCTGGAAAGAAGGTACCTGGCTCTAAGATAACAAATGTCAGCTGAGCTTCCTCTACTGATTGTAAGTAGTGAAAGGGGCTGTCTTCCTGATGGTCTATAATAATAAATTTTCTTAAATTTTCAAAGGCAGGAATCCCTTGTGGGAAAATAATAATATCATCTGAGTTAACTTCTAGTTCACCAAAATTAGTGGTATGTAGCTTCATTTACCTTTTGACCTCCTCTAACAGTTTCTTCTATTATTACATATATCCTACTACTAATTCCACAAAATCTCCTTAAAATGTTGCCTATCTTTTTCACCAATTAAATAAGATTAGACATAATTATTACCTCAATATAAACATAAGCTCAGGCATGCAATTAGTCACCTTGCAACCTGAGCTTTTAAAATCTATTCTAGTCTTCTATCAGCACCATGCGGTTTTTCAGGGTCCCGATATCAGCTATGGTAATATGCACTTCGTCACCATGCTTTAAAGTAAAGTCGTCACCAGGTACTACGCAGGTGCCGGTTAACAGTACTGTGTAGGAAAATATATCATTGCATTTTCCTAAGTAAGCTACTAGCTCATCAAAGGTGCGTTTTAACTGACCTGTGTTGGCTTCACCTTTAAAGACCTCCTGCCCATCTCTAAATATTTGGCAGGTGATGGGTAGATTGTAAGGGTCCTCAACGCT
>JAWSUQ010000151.1:0-6614 GCA_033549265.1 Bacillota bacterium | reverse complement strand
GGGCAATTGATGAATTTAATAGACTAACTGAAAGGTATAACTTTTTGCAAAAGCAGTTTCTTGACCTGGCGGAGGCAAAAAATTCTTTAAATAGCGTTATTAATGAAATGGATCTGATAATGGAAGAACGATTTAGCAGTGCATTTGCTAAATTGAAGCAGCAATTCACGGTAGTGTTTCAGGAGCTTTTTGGTGGAGGGAATGCGGAGCTTATATTGACCGACGAGGAGAACTTATTGGAAACAGGTATTGATATTATTGCCCAGCCTTTAGGGAAAAAACCACAGCATTTATCGCTGCTGTCGGGGGGGGAAAGAGCTTTAACGGCTATTGCACTACTTTTTGCTATTTTAAAGGTCAAGCCTAGTCCCTTCTGCGTTTTAGATGAAATTGAAGCGTCTCTTGACGAAGCAAATGTGTACCGATTTGCTAGCTTTTTAAGGGACTTTACAGATAAAACACAGTTTGTGGTAATTTCTCATCGAAAGGGAACAATGGAAATGGCTAATGTTTTATACGGCGTCACCATGGAAGAATCAGGTGTTTCCAAGCTAATATCTGTAAAACTAGCAGATGCTGCTAGTTAAAATAATTCTGAATTAAATTTTCATATGGAGGAGATTGAATTGGGATTTTTTAATCGATTAAAAGAGGGCTTGAGTAAAACTAGACAAGGATTAGTTGACAAAGTAACTGAATTAGTTACTGGCTATAAAAAAATTGATGAAGTATTTTTTGAAAATCTAGAGGACATTTTAATCCAGGGTGATGTAGGTGTTAACACTTCAGTAGAGCTGGTAGAGCGAATACGAAAAAGAGCTCGGGAGGAAAAGGTAGAAGACACCCTAAAAGTAAAGGAACTATTAGTAGACGAAATTTCTAAATTAATGGCGGTGCATGATAGTCACTTAAATATTGAAGCACCATTAGCTGTGATTATGGTAGTGGGAGTAAACGGTGTAGGGAAAACTACAACTATTGGGAAACTGGCGGCAAAATTAAAAAATGAGGGGAAGAAAATACTGCTAGCTGCAGGGGACACCTTTAGAGCTGGAGCCATTGAGCAGCTTGAAATTTGGGGAAATAGAGTTGGGGTTGACGTAATTAAACAGTCAGAGGGATCAGACCCAGCAGCAGTGGCCTTTGACTCTATCCAAGCAGCCAAATCACGAGAGGTAGATATACTTATTATCGACACCGCTGGTCGCCTACAAACAAAATCTAACCTGATGGAAGAGCTGAAAAAAGTAAAGCGAGTTATTCAGCGGGAGCTGCCAGAGGCACCTCATGAGGTATTGCTTGTATTAGATGCTACTACTGGCCAAAACGCTATTTCTCAGGCAAAAACTTTTACGGAGGCGGTAGAAGTAACAGGCTTAGTCTTGACAAAGCTAGATGGGACCGCCAAAGGGGGAGTAGTTATCGGTATTAATGCTGAATTAACTATTCCTGTAAAGCTAATAGGAATTGGTGAAAAGATCGATGACTTAAGAGACTTTGATGTAAAGCAATTTACTACCGCTTTATTTGGGGGAAATGAAGAGCAAGAGGTGACGGAAGAACATGAAAGCTGATATAGCAATTATAGGGGGCACAGGTGTCTATGATCCTTCAATTCTCGAGAATGTCTCAGAGGAAAAGGTATTGTCTGAATATGGGGAGGTTACTGTTAAGCTAGGGGAGTATCAAGGCATTAAGACGGCCTTTATGGCTAGGCATGGTGCTGGCCATACTGTGCCGCCCCACTTAGTCAATTATAGAGCAAACATTAGAGCATTGCAGATATTGGGGGTACAAAAGATTATTGCCACTGCTGCTGTAGGTTCATTAGAATTGCAGTACAGACCTGGGGATTTTGTGATTGTAGATCAGTTTTTAGATTTTACTAAAAATAGAGTAGCTACTTTTTATGAAGGCGGTGAACAGGGGGTGGTTCATGTGGATATGACCAAGCCCTATTGTCCTGAAATAAGACAAGCACTAATTGAATCTGCCAAAGAGCAGCAAATACAGTTAGCAGCAGAGGTAGCTACTTATATCTGCACTGAAGGCCCTAGGTTTGAAACCCCTGCGGAAATAAAAATGTATAAGCAGCTTGGGGGTCAGGTGGTTGGAATGACTAGTGTGCCAGAGGTTATCTTAGCCCGCGAAGCGGAAATGTGCTATGGAACTATTGGCATGGTAACTAACTACGCCGCTGGAATTTCCCCTGCGCCGTTAACTCATCAAGAGGTGGTTGATACCATGAAGGAGGCCCAAGCAAAACTGAAGAAGCTGATATGTCAGACTATAGAAATTGCTAACAAAACTGAAAGAGACTGTTTATGCAAAAGTGCCATTGAAGAGCTGGGCAAATTTTAGGAAGGAGGCTGCTATGGATACATTAAGGTGGAATAATGATGAAGGCATAGTAGAGTTAATCGATCAGACTAGACTTCCCCTGGAAGTTAGTTATATTAAGTGTACTAGCTATGTTGAGATTGCCAATGCTATCAAGGATATGCAGGTTAGAGGTGCTCCTGCGATAGGAGTGGCTGCTGCGTTTGGGATGGTTTTAGCGGCTAAAGAGTTAAAGGAGAGAAACACTTCAGATGTATATGCTAGTATTAAAGCGGCAAAAGAAGTATTAGCCCAAACAAGACCAACTGCTGTTAATCTTTTTTGGGCTCTAAGTAGAATGGATCGTAAGCTTGAAGAGGTTAAAGAAAAAGATGACAACACAATTTACATGACTTTGCTAGCTGAGGCCAATGCCATTATGGTTGAGGACTTAGAAATGAATAAGAAAATGGGGCAATACGCTTTAGAGCTTATCCCTGATAAGGCGAGGATTTTGACTCATTGCAATGCCGGAGGACTAGCAACAGCCGGATATGGAACTGCCCTTGGAGTAATCAGAGCTGCTTACGAGGCAGGAAAAGGAATTCAGGTTTGGGTTGATGAAACTAGGCCGTTATTGCAGGGCGCACGACTTACAGCCTGGGAATTAGCGGCCGATGGCATTCCAGCCACTTTGATTTGTGATAATATGGCGGGTTACTTAATGCAAAAGGGATTAGTGGACCTAGTAGTAGTGGGAGCAGACCGGATTGCTGCTAATGGAGATGTAGCAAATAAAATTGGCACTTATAGCGTAGCGGTGCTAGCAAAAGAGCATAAGGTGCCCTTTTATGTGGCGGCACCAACCTCCACAATCGATTTAGAAATAGCAACAGGAGCAGATATCCCTATTGAAGAGCGACCAGGGAATGAAATTAGATTTGTCTTTGGGCAACAAATTGCTCCGAAGGATATTCCGGTGTTTAACCCATCCTTTGATGTGACACCAAATCATCTAGTTAGTGCCATTATCACAGACCAAGGTTTATTTACAAAGTGCTATAAAGAATCTTTAAGAAGACAATTTGGTGGGATTTTAAAATGACGATAAATACCCGGAGTAAAATAATAGAGATAGGCAAAAAGCTAGCAGCCTCCCAATTGATTGTGGGTACATGGGGGAATGTAAGCTGTAGATCGATTGATGAAAATAAGGTCATAATTACTCCTAGTGGAGTTGATTATGATAGGTTAGAGGCTGCGGATTTGCCTGCAGTGAGCTTAACCAGCGGGGAAATTGAAGGAAAATTAAAGCCTTCTTCTGAATTGCCACTACATGTAGCAATTTATCGAAGTCGCCCTGAGGTAAATGCTATCGTACATACCCATAGTACTTATGGTACTTGCTGTGCGGTGCTGCGTCAGCCAATTCCTCCATTAGTGGAGGATGTGGCTATGGTGGTAGGGGGAACAGTAGAAGTAGCAGAATATTATTTGCCAGGCACTGAAGAATTGGCGAAAGCCACTGTAAAGGCGTTGGGCGATAAAAACGCTGTTTTGTTAGCTAACCATGGGGTGGTAGGGGTAGGGCATAACATTGACGAAGCTTTAAAAGCATGCTTGTTAACAGAAAAGGCTGCTCAAATATTTATTACAGTTATGAACGTAGGCCAGCCATTCCAGTTGAGCAGTGAGGATGTCCATAAAATGAGAGAAGTCTATTTGACCTCATATGGTCAAAAGGGAGGGGAATAAATGAGACTGTTAATTAAGAATTGTACTGTGATACCGATTACAGGTAAAGGTGTCATATGGGAAAAGGGTGAAATATTAGTTGAAGGCGGAATAATTAGTGCTTGTGGTCCTGAGGGTACAGTTGCAGCCACTGCTACTTATGACAAAGTTTTAGATAAACCAGGCTTTGTAGCTACCCCAGGCTTTATTAACACTCACACCCATAGTGCTATGACACTCCTAAGAAGCTACGCTGACGACTTGCCTTTGATGCAATGGCTGTCAGAAAAAATTTGGCCCCTGGAAGAAAAGCTGACAGGCGATGCAGTGTACTGGGGATCTATGCTAAGTATTTTAGAGATGCTCAAATCTGGCACTACCACCTTCGCAGATATGTATTTTTATATGGATGAGGTAGCGAAGGCAGTTGAAGAAACGGGCATGAGAGCAGTGTTATCCCGAGGGATGATAGGGGTAGGGCCTAATGGGCCATTTGCATTAGAAGATAGTGAAAGATTCATCTCCCAGTGGCAAGGACAAGGAAATGGCAGAATTACCACTATGCTAGGCCCCCATGCGCCTTATACCTGCCCTCCTGATTATTTACAAAAAGTGATGCAGCTAGCTCAAAAGCTTCAGGTAGGTATCCATATTCACTTAGCAGAGACAAAAGATGAAATTAACCAAATAAATGAACTTTATCAGAAAACGCCAATACAGCATGTTGCTGACGAGGGTTTATTTAGCTTCCCCACTATAGCTGCCCACTGTGTACATTTAACAGAGGGGGATATTAACTTGTTAGCTAGCAATAAAGTAGGAGTAGCTCACAACCCAGAAAGCAATATGAAGCTAGCCAGTGGGATAGCACCTATTCCAGAACTATTAAAGGCTGGTGTTAATGTTGGTCTTGGTACTGACGGAGCGGCCAGCAACAATAATTTAGATATGTTAGAGGAGATGCGAACAGCTGCTTTGCTGCACAAGGTTAACTCACAAGATCCTACGATTCTTTCCTCTTATGAGGCCCTCTATATGGCTACCATGGGAGGGGCCAAGGCTTTAGGAATTAATAATAAAGTAGGCTCTATAGAGGTAGGTAAAAGGGCTGATATTGTTTTATTTGACTTTGAAAAGCCTCACCTTTATCCTAAACACCAAGTGTTAGCTAATTTAGTGTACGCAGCTCAGGCTGGAGATGTGGATACGGTTTTGGTTGATGGCAATATTATCATCCAGGATAGTAAACCAGTGAATCTCAATGAGAAAGAGATCATGGTCAATATCGCTAGGGTTACAGATGAGTTATTAAAGTAAAGCTGCCTCAACAAGTCTATTAATAAAATTTACTTGACAAAGACCCTAAAATTAGCTATTATTAAGCACTGTAAAGGATATTTACTTAACAGTGCTGGTGGTAATTAAAATGATCGATAAAGTTAACCATTACTCTCTTTTATATGATTTTTATGGTCAGTTATTAACCGAAAAGCAGCAAGATTTTTTTGAACTTTATTATCATCAGGATTGGTCATTAGGTGAAATTGCTGTTTATTATGAGGTTAGCAGAACTGCTGTCCATGATCTTTTGAAAAGAGTAGAGAAGATACTAGATAATTATGAAAAAAAATTAATGCTTGTCAGTCGGTTTAAAGAAATTGATAAAGAACTGCAGTTACTATTACAACTAGTAGACGGAGCTGGTGAATTTGCCAAACCAGTTCTAGCAAAAGATATAAGACAAAAAATCATAAGTATTATTGAACTTTCTAGAGGCTAAACTCAGCAGAGGGAGGTGTTAGGGTGGCTGTTTTTTCAGGATTAGCAGAAAAACTGCAAAATACTTTTAGTAAGCTTAAGGGGAAAGGAAAGCTGTCTGAAGATGATGTTAATGAATCTATGCGTGAGATTAGGCTTGCGCTTCTAGAAGCTGACGTTAACTTTAAAGTAGTTAAAGAATTTATTGGTAAAGTTAAGGAACGAGCTGTCGGGCATGATGTGCTGCAAAGCTTAACTCCTGGGCAGCAGGTTATTAAAATAGTTAACGAAGAGCTTACTCAATTAATGGGTGGAACTCAAAGCAAAATTGTACTAGCGTCAAAGCCTCCCACTGTCATCATGATGGTTGGACTTCAAGGTGCAGGGAAAACAACTACTTCAGGAAAGCTAGCAAATAACTTTAAAAAACAGGGTAAATGCCCGTTACTAGTTGCTGGAGATATTTATAGACCTGCTGCTATAAAGCAATTACAAATATTAGGTGAGCAGCTTGATATTCCGGTGTTTAGTATGGGTGATAAAAATAGCCCTGTAGATATTGCCAAAGGGGCTATGGAATATGCCAGTAGTCACGGCAGAGATGTTGTTATTATTGACACAGCCGGTAGATTGCACATTAATGAGGAGTTAATGGGTGAGCTAGAGCAGATTAAAGCTCAAGTTAAACCTCATGAGATTTTGTTAGTAGTAGATTCCATGACTGGACAAGACGCGGTAAATGTGGCGGAAGCCTTTAACAAGCAGCTAGGCTTAGACGGTGTGGTACTAACTAAGCTAGATGG
>JAWSUQ010000150.1:0-6652 GCA_033549265.1 Bacillota bacterium | reverse complement strand
TAATTCATTTTAGGCTTTTTATATTTTTATCGTTTTTTAGAAAAGGGGGATATAGATAAATGGAGTTATTAAAAGAAAAAATTAGACAAGAAGGTATTGCATTATCTGGACAGGTCCTAAAGGTAGATTCATTCATCAATCACCAGTTAGATACAGAATTGATGCTAGAGGTAGGCAAGGAGTTTGCCAGCAGGCTTGGCAACGGAGAAAAGGTTACCAAGGTGTTAACGATAGAATCTTCAGGGATAGCAGCAGCCATGACAACAGCTATTGCACTAGGGGCTGTTCCTGTTATTTTTGCCCGCAAGCGCAAATCTATTACCATGAATGACGATTATTATGTAGCTCCTGTTTACTCATTTACCAAGCAAGAAAAAAGTGAAGTGACAGTGGCGAAAAGATTCTTATCCAGTGAAGATAACGTCGTAATTATTGATGACTTTTTGGCTCATGGAGCTGCTGCCTCAGGGCTAGTATCTATCGTAGAGCAGGCGGGGGCCAAGGTAGCAGGCATTGGCATCATCATTGAAAAGGCATTCCAAAATGGCGGTCATAAGCTAAGAGAGTCGGGGTATCCGATTTGCTCACTAGTACGGATCAAGAGTCTAGAGGCAGGAAAAGTCGAATTTATAGAAGACTAATATTTTTATAATAATCTAGCAATTATTATTAAGCAGGAAAAAGGACTTTTATGTCAAATATATATAAAACTATAGATTAATAGTATGAAGACAAGTAGAACAGTTTTACGGTAGATTAACAGAGCTCTTTTGACATAATGATAAAGCATAAGAAAGCTAAAACGGTAGGATGGCGAAGGATGGCTGATAGGTATATAACCAATTATTAAAGCTAGCATCGCTCAATTTTCTATTGAGTGATGTTTTTTTAGCCTTTTTTAGGGTAAAAAGTTAGTGCTGAAAAATTAAGGAGGATTAGTGATGACAGTCTCTTTAAAACAAGAGTTAATAAATATAGTAGGTGCGGAGTACGTATTTGACTCCTTTGAGGATCTCTATTGCTATACCTATGATGCTTCATTTAGTAAGACAGACCTTAAGGATATGCCGGGGATCGTAGTATATCCTGGCAGTACCCAGGAGGTTTCCCAGCTAATGACCTTAGCCAATGAAAAGAAGATACCGGTGATTCCCAGAGGAGCCGGCAGCAATGTTAGCGGCGGGACCACCTCTGTTGGCCACTGTATTGTGCTAGTATTGACCCGCATGGATAAAATCCTGAAGCTAGATAAAGAAAACATGGTGGCCATTGTAGAGCCAGGGGTAATTACTGGCAAGCTGCAGCAGCAGGTCCAAGCCATAGGGTTATTTTATCCCCCTGATCCAGCTAGCTTGAATTTCTCAACTATGGGAGGAAACGTAGCTGAATGTGCCGGAGGGCCAAGAGGGGTAAAGTATGGTGTAACTAGAGATTATGTCCTAGGCTTAGAAGTAGTGCTGCCCACCGGTGAAATCATTGACACTGGCAGCAGTACCATGAAAAATGTAACGGGCTATAACCTAACTCAGCTGTTTACTGGCTCAGAGGGGACCCTTGGTGTTATTACTAAGATTATTGTGAAGCTAATCCCATTGCCACCAGCTAAGAAAACAATACTAACTGTATATGATTCGGTAGAAAAGGCGGCCAAGAGCGTGTCTCAAATCATGGCTTTTGGGATTGTACCTACCACCCTGGAATTTTTGGACAATGTCTACATTAGAAATATAGAGGAATATGCCAAGGTTGGCTTTCCCATGGATGCAGAAGCTGTCCTTCTAATTGAAGTAGACGGAGAGCCAGAGGCACTAGATAAGCAGATAAACGCCATCAAAAATATCTGCCAAGAAGAAGGGGCGGTCCAGGTGCGGGTAGCTAAAACCCCTCAAGAAGCCGAGGAACTGTGGAACGCCCGTCGAGCTGCCTTTGCTTCAGTGGCCAGAGTAAAGCCAACTATTATCGGGGAAGATGCAACGGTCCCCAGAACAGAGATTCCTGCGATGATTAAGAGAATAAGAGAAATAGCTGCAAAATACCAGGTGCTTATTGCTGTGGTTGGCCACGCCGGCGATGGCAACCTCCATGCTACCTTCCTTTGCGATGAGCGGGACCTTGAGGAAATGGAGCGAATTGAAAAGGCTATCGAAGAGGTATTTGTGGCAGCCCTAGATCTAAATGGAGTATTATCTGGTGAACACGGTATCGGCAAGCTAAAGGCAAAGTTTTTAGAACAGCAGGTTGGCAAGCAAGGGCTACAGCTGATGAAAAACATAAAACAAACCCTTGACCCTAATAATATTTTAAACCCTGGGGTAATGTTTGGAGAGTGATCATATGACAACTAAGGTTTTAGCTGACTTAGAAAAAGAAGTAGTTAAATGTATTCGGTGTGGGGCTTGTCAAAATGTCTGTCCTGTCTTTAAAGAACAGCTGGCGGAGTCTACCGTAGCTAGAGGTAAGGTGCGGCTAATCGGTGGGTTAATCAAAGGACATATCACACCTACTGCCAAGCTGGAAGAGCTAATGTCACTATGCCTTTCCTGTAAAGCCTGTATTAAAGGCTGCCCCAGCGGGGTTCAGACTGATGAGTTAGTAGAAGCGGCTCGGGCAGAATTGGTGAGACAGAGTGGCTTAAGTATCACTAAAAAGTTTATCTTCCACTATTTATTAAGGAATAACTGGCTGTTTGATAAATCACTAAAGCTAGGGAGCATTTTCCAGGGACTAGCATTGCGGCCAGGACCAGGGGGACAAGGAGCGCTACCGCGAATTCCAGTAGGAATTGATCAGCGAAGATTGGTGCAGCCATTGGCTCAAAAGCCACTACGGAGACAGCTGCCGGAAAGAGTCATGCCCCCTAAGGATAAAATAAAATCCGGTCAGGCAAAAGGCAAAGTGACTTTCTATACCGGCTGTATGATTAATTATGTTTACCCCGAATATGGCAAGGCAGTAGTTAATTTTTTAACAGACCAAGGCTATGAGGTGATTATACCAAAAAACCAGCAATGCTGTGGCACCCCTGCTGCTGTCAATGGTGATGTGGAAACCGGCGTGCTACTGGCCAAAGCAAATGTGGATGAGTTGACTTCCCATGAAGTAGATGCGGTCATCACAGCTTGTGCCTCTTGTGGGCTAGCCCTTAAGAACAAGTACGAAAAACTACTGAAGCAAGATGGGAGCTATCATGATAAAGCCCAAAAACTAGGGGCAAAGGTAAAAGATTTTTCCCAGTTTGTATTGGACATTGATGATTGGCAGGAAGGGCTGAGACCATTAGATTTAACCGTTACTTATCACGATCCGTGTCATTTAGGCAGAGGCCAAGGTCTAACAGCAGAATCCCGAAAAATCCTAAAGAGCATTCCAGGCTTGAAGTATGTAGAAATGGCAGAGGCCGATCGTTGCTGTGGAGCAGCCGGTTCCTTTAGTTTAAGGCATTATGAGCTGGCAAAGAAGATTAATGATACCAAGACTGCTAACATCATCAATACAAAAGCTGACTATGTAGTGAGCAATTGCGGCTCCTGTCTGATGCACTTAAAGGATGGGTTAGTCCGCCACCAAAGTAAAATTGATACTATCCATTTGGCTCAAGTTTTAGAGATGGCAATGAAGGAGGTGAAATAAATATGAGTTACTCAATGCTTTGGGGCAAGCAATCACTAGAGCTTACTCTGCCTGAACATGTAGAAGTAGATGTAATTGAGGCCAACCCCAGTGAGCCAATAGCAAACTTCGGGGAGTACACCCGAGCAGTATTGGAAAACCCCATAGGGACCCTCCCTTTAAAAGAGATAGTGAAGCCTGGTGATACGGTGGCTATTGTAGCTAGCGACATAACCCGACTAGCATATCGAACCGATGCCTATTTATCTATTATAATCCAGGTGCTAAATGAGGCAGGGGTAAGGGATCAGGATATTACTATTGTAATGGCCACTGGCACCCATAGAGCTCAAACACCAGAAGAACATCGGCTAATAGTGGGGGAGGAACTTTTTGGGCGAATTAAGATTGTAGACCACGACTGTGAAGCCTCTAACCTAGTAAAGCTGGGACATACAAGCTATGGTACAGAAGTAGTAGTAAGTCCTGATGTCCATCGAGCAGATAAAGTTATCCTCACGGGAGGCATTAGCTATCATCTGCTGGCTGGATTTGGCGGGGGGCGCAAAAGTTTGGCACCAGGGGTTTGTAGCTACAAAAGCATTCAGCAAAACCATAGCTTGGCGCTAAAAGATGCTGGTGCTTCGGGAGTTAATCCAAAGGTGGGAACGGGACTTGTGGCAGAAAATCCTGTTGCGGCAGATATGGCTGAAGCAGCCAACATAATTGGAGCAGATTTTTTAGTGAATGTAGTTCTGAATGAAAAAAAAGAGTTTATTGGTATTGTTGCGGGGGACATGGAGCTAGCCTTTACCCAAGGCTGCAAAATAGTGGAAGAGACCTTTGGCGTACCTATTAAGCGGCAGGCAGACTTAGTCATAGCCAGTTGCGGGGGCTATCCTAAGGACATTCAACTATACCAATCAATTAAAGCTTTAGATAACGCAGCCTATGCTGTTAGACCTGGCGGCGTAATTATCTTAGTCAGTGAATGTTCAGACGGAGTGGGCAGCCAAGACTTTGCCAAGTGGTTTAACTATGGTGATCTAGAAAGCATGAGGCAAGCATTAAATCAAGAATTTACAATGCCCGGCTTTGTAGCCCTAAGAACTGCCAGTATCATGAACAGCGCACAGGTTGTCTTAATCAGCAGCCTGCCTGAGGATTTGGTAAAAGGACTGGGGATGCGTCCTGCCCCATCTATGGCAGAGGCCCTTAAACTGGCGGAAGAACTGGCAGGTCCAATGAAATCAGTAGCAATAATGCCCCACGGAGCTTTAACTTTTCCAATAGTACAGCTATTACGGTAGAAAATTAGAGGAGGAATATCAGTGAATATCATTCCATTATCAATTGTTATTATTTATATTATTGCCTTATTTCTCGTTTCTTGGTACTCAAGCAAGCTTAGCAGTAAAGATGGGGTAGTAGGTTACTTTTTGGCAGGCCGGGGCTTTCCCCATTATGTAGTTGCAGCAATGGTAGCAGGTATCGCTATCGGTGGGGCCTCCACCGTAGGGGTGGCTGAAAACGCCTATAGAACAGGATTGTCGGCGGGAATGTACAACGCTGCTTGGGCGGCAGGAGCCATAATCGTTGGTTTAGTTGCATCTGCTAAATTTAGAGAGATGAATATTAGTACTATTCCAGAAATGCTAGAAAAGCATTATGATTTATCTGGTAGAGTAATTGGTGTTTTTGGTCAGCTGGTTATTCAGATTGTAATCACTTCACTGCAATATGTGGCAGGGGGAGCGATCCTGGCAGCTTTAATACCTGATGTATTTACATTTTTTACAGGAACATTATTTAGTGCACTTATCTTTATTGCCATAACCTTAATCGGTGGATACTGGGGTGCTGGCTTAACTAATATTATAAATGTTATTATAATCTATTTTGGAACAATAGTAGGAGCCATCATGGCCCTCAATAATGCGGGAGGCATGACTACCCTTGCTGCTAGCCTTCCTCAGGGGGACCATTGGTTTGACCCTGTCTCAGGTGTAGGTTTGGCGGTAGTAGTGGCTTGGTTTGTGGTAATGATCACTCAGGCCCATTCTACTCAAGCGGTAGTACAGATTTCCTTTGCAGCTAAGGACGGCAGAAATGCTAAGCTAGGCTTCATTATAGGTGGGATCTTAATATTACCAATAGGCTTCCTATCAGCTATATTTGGGATTGTAGCAGCTGCTCAGTTCCCAGGAATTGAGCCTACTATGGCATTACCTACAGTAGTACTGCAGCTGTCACCAGTAATTGCTGGGTTAATCTTAGCAGCTCTGTGGGCGGCAGATGTATCAACTGCTAGTGGGCTATTATTGGGTAGCTCAAACTTAGTAGTACAGGATATTTGGAAGCGCTTTGTCCAACCGGAGATGACTCAAAAGCAAGAAATAGTAGTGTCTCGGGTAACGGTACTAGTCATCAGTGCCATCACTTACTTATTAGCGGTAAACGTGCTAGGAATCATTAGAACCTTAACAATTGGCCTGACTCTTACTACCGCTTATACTATTATTATCTTGTTTACTATGTTTGCACCAAAGCTTTGCAAAAAAGGCTGTGCTTTTTGGACCATACTGGTGGGGACTGTATTCTTGATTACATGGATATTTGTACCGGCAATTCGTATTGTGCCTCAGCCAATTTACTTAGCATGGCCGCTATGCTTGGCAACCTTCTTGCTGGTATCTATTATTGATAAAAGACCTGCTCGGATCGACTTAAATACTTAATCGATACGGAAAATTCATAAATGCCCCCCAGAATGGAGTTTTACTTCGTTCTATCAATAAAAGGCAGGAGCTTTCAAGTTGAAGGAAGCTCCTGCTTTTACATTGTCTAAACAGCTGATGTATTAAAGACAACCGCCAAATAATGAAGTTTTAACTTTTAGCTAGAAGTAAAAATTGCGAGGTTATTATGTTATAATAAATTAAATATTAAATATTCCCCTTGGTGAGCATAAAAATGGTCCAAAATTTAATAAATAAAGGAAACTAAAATATGAGCTTAATTGAAAAATTGCATACTTTCATAA